>NZ_JARKPW010000134.1:0-12389 GCF_029975095.1 Aminiphilus sp. | reverse complement strand
CGAGATCGCCACAGCCTCGAAACGCGTGACCGCCATCATCCCCGGCGGCGAAGACCTCACGGCAGACCTTCGGACCAATCGCTCCGCCGAGGGAACCGAGCTGGAGGGAGTCCGAAAAATGCTCGTTCTCGCCGCCCGGGCGGCGGGAGTGGACGCCCTGGATACGGTATTCCCCCGCATCACCGACGACGAAGGACTCCGGAAGGAAGTCGGCTTCATCAAACAACTTGGCTTCGACGGCAAAAGCGTCATCCACCCGAACCAGATCCCCATCATCCACGACGTGTTCACTCCCACGGAGAAGGAAATCGAAAAGGCGAAACGCATCGTCGCCGCCGCCAAAGAGGCCGCCGAGCGGGGCCTTGGCGCCGTCTCCGTTGACGGGCGCATGGTGGACCGCCCCGTGGTGAAACGGGCGGAATTCACCCTGATCCGGGCCGGACTGTCCGAGGAGGTGCACTCATGATCCGCAACGCGCTCGGGCGGGAGCTGCCCGAATCCATTCCCGGCTACGGGGTAGTGAAGCCCTTCCTCGGCCACGACAAACGCGTCCCCGAGGGAAATCGAGATGGGGGCCGCATCAAGGCCACTTTCGGCAATCAGACGGACAAGGTGCTTCCCGACATCAAAGCTGCCATCGCCGCATCGGGACTGAAGAGCGGAATGACCGTCTCCTTCCATCACCATCTCCGCAACGGCGACTACGTGGTGAACATGGTCATCGACGCCTGCGCGGAAATGGGCATCCGGGACCTCACCCTCTTCCCCACGGCCCTCTTCGGCGTGCACAAGAAACTCATCCCCCACATCAAGAGCGGCGTCATCCGCAGGATCATGGGCTCCGTGAACGGCCCCATCGGACAGCTCGTCTCCGAAGGAGGCATGGAGGAGCCGGTGGTACTCCGCAGTCACGGAGGGCGCCCTCGGGCCGTCACCTGCGGTGACGTGCACATCGACGTGGCCTTTCTCGCCGCGCCTCGGGCGGACAGATACGGCAATCTCTCCGGCGTCGGCTCCAAATCGGCCTGCGGTTCCCTTGGGTATGCCTTCACGGACGCCATGTACGCGGACTGTGTCGTGGCGGTGACGGATTGTCTCCAGCCCTATCCCATCGGCAACGTGTCCATCTCTCAGCTCTACGTGGATTTCGTGGTGGCCGTGGAGAGCATCGGCGATCCCGCGGGAATCGTCTCCGGAACGACCCAGATCACCCGCGATCCCCTGCGTCTCCTCATCTCCAGATATGCGGCGCAGCTCATCGAGGCCAGCCCCTACTTCAAGAACGGCATCTCCTTCCAGACCGGCGCGGGAGGTATTCCGCTGGCGGTGACGGCCTTCATGAAGGAAGCCATGAAACGCAGAGAGGTGAAGGGGAGTTTCGGTCTGGGAGGCATCACGGGATACTTCGTGGACCTGCTCAAGGAAGGATACGTGGAGCGTCTTCTGGACGTGCAGTCCTTCGACCTCGAAGCGGTGCGCTCCATCGCGTCGAACCCGGACCACGTGGAGATCTCCGCCGACTGGTACGCAAATCCCTGGAACAAGGGATGCGCCGTGAACATGCTCGACGTGGTCATCCTCGGCGCCACGGAGCTGGACAAGGATTTCAACGCAAACGTGAACACCGAGGCTGATGGCGCGCTGCTTCACGGCATCGGCGGCCATCAGGATACCGCCGCCGGGGCCAAACTGACCATCATCAGCCAGCCCCTCCTCCGGGGACGCATTCCCTGCGTGGTGGATTCGGTCTATTCCGTCACGACCCCCGGCGAGGTTGTGGACGCGGTGGTCACCGAGTACGGCGTCACCATCAACCCCCGCCGCCAGGACCTGATCGACGCCGCCAAAGAGGCGGGGAATTTCCCCCTCCTCTCCATGGAGGAACTCCTCGCCAAGGCAAAGGACCTCGTCGGTCCCATGGAGCCCGTGCAGACCGAGGAGCGCATCGTGGGCGTCATCGAATGGCGCGACGGCACCGTCATCGACGTGGTGCGCCAGTTGAAGGCCAAGGCATAGCCTTATCGCAAAAAGAGAAAGGCGCTTCCCTTCCGCAAACGGACATCGCAGCATCCGTGCACACGCTGTGCCATCTCTTCTTCCCCCCGAGCCGCCTTCGACCGCATGTCGAAGGCGGCCTCTTTTTTCAGGGTTTCCTCTCGGAGCGTCTTTCTGTCCTCAGAGAGAAATGAGCAGGATTCCCACGAGAATCGCCGCGGCGCCGACGGCCCGGCGTCGGTTGAGCCGTTCCCGGAAAAGGAGCACCGATGCGGCGAGGACGAGCAGAAAGGCCGTGCTGGTGCAGAGGGGAAACGCGAGGGAAAGATCCATCTTCGACAGAAGTGCCGCGTAGAACACGAAGGAGCAGACATAGGCGGCCATGCCGCCTAGGACGAAGGGATTGAGGAGAATCCTTCGTACGGTACCGAAGAGTCCTCCGGAAGAGACGGGACCTTTCGAGGACATGCCCATTTTCAGTGAGACGTGGGCACCGGCGTTGAGCAGGATGTCTCCCACAACCAGAAACAGCACGAGAGGTTCCATATGAGACCACTCCCTTTTCTTTTCACCTCCGCGACTCTAGCGGAAGAACCGAGGGATGGCAACCCTGGATCGGCACAAAAAAGGCCGGTCGCACGGCGAAAGCACCGTCGTGCGACCGGCCTTTTCCCCTCTCAGGGATTGTTCCCGATCCGGAACCTGTTGCACCCCCGTTCTTTCCGGGGGAGAAACCGGCGGCTCACGCCGAAAGAAGTTGCTCCCGCACGAGATGGCGAACCTGAACGAGCATCGCCTCCCGCTCTTCCTGGGAAACCGCGGGAACGGCGTGCATGAAATGGTGCAGGATCACCTCCATGCCGCAGAAACCGAAAATGCCGTTGTCCACGGCTGTACGGATCGCACCCTTGAAGCCGTAGGTGTCGTAGTCCTTCTCACTTCCACCGGTAGTGCTGAAGATAGCCACTTTTTTCCCTTTGAGAAGCCCTTCGGGGCCGTTTTTCCCGTAGGCGTAGGCGAAGCCCGCGGAGAACACGCGATCGATCCATCCCTTGAGGATGGCGGGCAAGGAGAACCACCACACGGGATGGATCACCACAAGCAGATCCGCCTCTTTGACGAAACGCTGCTCCTCCGCGACATCCGCGAGGGGCTTCCCCTCCCGGATGGCCAGGAAATCCTCGGCCTTTAGCACGGGATCCATGGAAAGAGCGTAGAGATCGCGCACGTCAAAGGCAACACCGGCAGCCGCAAATTCCTCCTTCACCGCTTCGAGAACGGCGTGATTGAAGCTTTTCAGGTTAGGATGGGCATAGACGAGAAGCGCCTTCATGAAAATAACCCCCTTTGTCATGGTTTGAAACATCACATCTGAAGTTGACGTACTTTTTATAAGCATAGCTTTTCTGGCGGAATTGTCAACTTTGAGAGAGCGCACACATATGCTCGCCCCTTTTCTTCTTCAAATCACGAAAAAAGACTTCCTCACGAGGACGCCAGTGTTCGGTCTTTCCGGGCTCTGCCGCCCCGGGTGCGGCCGCTCCTCCCCAGCCGCATCGAGTTCCGACAATTCCGGCGCCGAAACAGGCACCTCGCTCGCCGGAAGCGCTCATAACCAGTGCGCTAACCGATACCGAGGATGCGAACCCAGAGGGGCAGGGTCAGCACTGAAAGAATCGTTCCTGCGGCGATCACGTCCGCGGCATATTCGGCATCCAGCCCCATGCCGTCGGCGATGATGAAGTTGTTTACCGCGGGAGGCATGGCGGAGACGAGTACCACGGCTTGGGTGAGAATCTGCTCCGTGGGCCAGAGACAGAACATTCCCCAGGCGATGACGGGGTGGATGAAGAGCTTGAAAACGACGTCTCTCCCGGTTCGACGAAGCCCCCGGACAAACCGCCCCGGATCGAGGGAAGCGCCGAGCGTGAGCAGGGCAATACCGCTTCCCGTGTCCCCCAGGGTCTTGAGTACCGTGTCGATCCATTCGGGAAGGTGCTGCAGGGAGGTCCGGCTCAGAAGAAGTCCTCCCGCAGTAGCCACAATCAGGGGATTGGCGAGCACACGCAGAAGGGTGGCCCCGACGCCGCGCAGCGTAAGGCGTCTGTTCGCCGAGGCCAATTGCGCGCCGAGGATGGAGATGGCATTGTAGCCCACGAGCCCCATGGCGAGGTAGTGTGAAAGGGCATCCAGGCCGGCCTGTCCCATGGCAATGGTGATGGCGGGAACGCCCATGAAGACGTTGTTCGAGCGGACTGCCATGAGGACGGACACTGCCGCCCGCCGCGGTTCGTTCCGGCAGATGCGGGCGAGAATCCATGCCGTCAGGGGAGCGAGAAGAAATCCCGCGTGAATGGCCCAGAAGAGGTTCATCTGGGCGACACCCTCCCCGCCGATGCGAAGGGTCGTCCGGAAAAGCAGCGCCGGGATGGCGATCCAGTAGAGAATGCCGTTGATGGATGGGAGCACCGCGTCCGGAAGAAGCCCCTTTTTCTTCGCCAGGTATCCGATGAGCATGATGCAGGTCAGCGGGAGAACCATTCGAAATCCGTGCACGGAGGCACCCCTTTCCGTTTTTCGCCGCTTGCGTGTATAGTTGAGTGTACGGGAAGCGCCGTTTGGAATCCAGAACCAAAGGAGGACGACGCGAGGAGTCCTTCGGAAGAGCGGCACAGAGGGGGCAACGCACTTGGCACACATTCCGTCTCACATTTTTCGCGAATACGACATCCGCGGCCTCGCGGAGGAGGAACTCACTTCTCCGGTCATGATCGCGGTCGGCAAGGCCTACGGAACGTTCCTCACCGAAAAGGGCATCCGGAAGATCCCCGTCGGCGGTGACGTACGTCTTTCGTCGAAACGGATCCGCAGGGATATCATTGAGGGACTGCGCAGCACCGGCATGGACGTCATCGACATCGGCACCGTTATGACCCCCCTCTTCTACTGGAGCCTCTACCATTTCGGCTGCGACGGCGGCGTCATGATCACGGGCAGCCACAACCCCAAGGAATTCAACGGCCTCAAGCTCGCCCTCGGCAAGACCACGATCTTCGGCGAGCAGATCCAGGAGATCCGCCGCATCGCCGAAACAGGGCACTTCTTCGTGGCGGAACGCCCCGGCGTCCTCGAACGGGCCGATATCGGCGAGGAGTATGTGGAGATGCTCTGCCGCAAACTTACCCTGGGGCCGAAGAAACTCAAGGTGGTGCTCGACGCGGGAAACGGCACGGCGGGACTCTTCATGGAAAAGTTCTTCCGGCGTCTCGGCTGCGACGTGCTCCCCCTCTTCGCGGAGCCCGACGGCACGTTTCCGAATCACCATCCCGACCCCACCGTACGAGAAAACCTCCGGATCCTCACGGAAACGGTCCTCCGGACAAAAGCCGATCTGGGCATCGGTTTCGACGGTGACGCGGACCGGCTCGGAGTGGTGGACGACGCGGGGGAAATGCTCTTCGGAGACACGCTCATGGCACTCTATTGGCGGGAAATCCTTCCGAAACACCCTGGTGCGACGGCAATCATCGAGGTCAAGAGTTCCCAGGCCCTGGTGGAGGAAGTGGAACGCCTCGGTGGCGTGCCTCTTTTCTGGAAATCCGGGCATTCCCTCATCAAGGCCAAAATGAAGGAAATCGACGCCCTTTTCGCAGGCGAAGTCTCGGGACACATGTTCTTCGCCGACGAATTCTACGGTTTCGACGACTCCTTCTACGCCGCGGCGCGACTCCTCCGCCTGCTGTCCTTCGAGGAGCGCAGGCTCTCGGAGATCGTCCGCACCATCCCGCACTACTTCAGCACGGGAGAAACGCGCATTCCCTGCCCCGACGACAAAAAATTCCATGTGGTGGCAGCGGTGCGGGAGGAAGCGCTCAAGACGCACAAGGCCATCACCGTGGACGGCGTGCGCATTCTCTACCCCCAGGGATGGGGACTGCTTCGGGTCTCCAACACGCAACCCATTCTCGTCGCCCGATGCGAGGGAAGAACACCTTCGGCATTGCGGGAGATCGAAGAGGACATGCACCGCCGCGTCGTCCTCGGAGGAGGTATCCCCTTTGTCTGGACCTATTGAGTTTGCGCGCACGCCCGGCCCCGATTCCACCTCTTCTTCTTTTCATGAAGGACGTGGCGGTGAAGGAGCCTTCCAGGCCCGGAGCAAGGGAAATCCGCCCCCCCTGGCAGTGATCGGCGAGCGCGCTCCCGATTTCAACGTGCCCGCCTATCGGGACGGGGTGATTTTCTCCGTCCATCTCAGCCGGTTTCTCGGTTCATGGGTGGTGCTCTGTTTCTATCCCGGCGACTTCACCTTCGTGTGCCCCACGGAGCTGACCGATCTCGCCGTCAATTACGATCTCTTTCGCTCCCTCGACGCCGAGGTGATCGCCATCAGCGTGGACAGCGCCTTCGTCCACAAAGCCTGGGAGGAACACGAGCTCCGCAAAATGGCGCCCGAAGGTCGTGTGCCTTTCCTCATGGCATCGGATCTCCATCGTGATGTCGGCAGAGCCTACGGAGCACTCGACGAAAAAACCGGCGTTCATTTCCGGGCGACCTACCTCGTCGATCCTGACGGCATTCTTCAGGCTGCGGAGATCCTCGCTCCTTCCGTGGGACGGAATGTCCGGGAAATTCTCCGCCGCCTCGCCGCCTTCCGGCACGTACGGGAGACGGGTGGCGCGGAGGCGTGCCCGTCGGGGTGGATCCCTGGAAAAACGACGCTGCCTCTTCTTCCGGCGCTGGTGGGTAAAATAAGCACCGCCTGGCATCCCGAAAGCCCTCTTGTCTGGCCTCCGCAACCGTGAGAGCGGAGAAAGCGCCGCGCGAAGGCTTCGCCCCGAAGCCTTCGCGTACCCTTTACCCTCGGAGAGGCTCCTCAGGAGCAAGCCCGCAAAAAAACGAAAATCCTCTCCAATGCCCCCAAAGAACCGTTGTGGTATGGTAGCATCGGTAAAGGTCTTTCCACACCCCTCACAAGGGGGTGAAAAAGCTTCTTCGGCAGCCCCTGAAAAAGCGCCGGACAATGCTGCGCTGGTCTCGGCGTCGTTCGGACCGTAACCGAAAGAGGGCGATTTCTTCTAGACCGGAGCCTCCTTGACGTGAAAAAGAACGGCGAGACGTAGACGAGAAGAGGCGAAAAGAGGAGAAGAAGGAGGTCATAGCGAGCGTGATCTTTTTTACGAAAATGCGCGTTAACGGCGACGAGTTCATCGTTATCGACAACAGACAGCACGGTTATTGTTCTGCGGAACTTGCGACGTTGGCCAGAGAACTTTGTCTGGAGAAAAGCACTCTCGCGAGCGGAGGGTTGCTTGTCGTCGAGAAAACGAGAGATCCCGCACAACATTTCTTCATGAGGGCCTTCAACTGTGACGGCTCTGAGGAGACTCTGTCCGGAAACGGTGCTCGGTGCCTCGCAGGGCTCGCTTTTCAGAGCGGCATCGCCCCGCGGGAGATGACTTTCGGTTTTTCAGGAGGCATTGTACACGCCACGGTGGATCCCGTTCCGCCAGATCCCTCCACGTCTCTCGTGACACTCGACATGGGAGGAGTGGACCTTGGACATGCACAATGGCACCAGACCTTTTCCTTCTGGGGAAGAAACTTCGTCTATCACGCACTCTCCATCGGCGGCATTCCTCATTGTGTCCTCCCTCTCGACAATCTCGAAGATCTGTCCCCTTCCGACCTCATTCCTCTTGCGCGAGGGCTCCGTTTCGACGCAAAGCGCTTTCCGGAGGGCACGAACGTCAATTTTCTCGAACGAGACGAGGAAGGACAGAGCGTTCGGCTCCTCACATACCAGAGAAACGTGAACCGTCTGACCAGTTCTTGCGGCACCGCCATCGCGGCGGGCGGAATTGTTGCGTGTCTCTCCCTGGGATGCTTTTCTCCAGTGAGCGTGATCACCCCCGGCGGCGTCAGCGAGGTTACTGTCAGACAGGATACCACCTCTGCGGAAAGCGTGCGCATTTCCCTTCGGGGCGAAGCGCTCTGCCTGACCAAGGGCACGATTCTCTTTGACGCGGGAAGTGCCTTCCGGACTTCCCGCCCCGTTTGCACTTCCCTGCTCTGAAAAACAGCCGCAACCAGGAACAGCGGGGAGAAACTTCGACAAAAGAAGCAGGCCGTCACGCCTGTTCTTTTGTCGCATACATCCTTCGATCCGCCTCGCGCAAGACTCTTTCAAGCGTGGGACCGTCCTCGGGAAAAACGGCGATACCGAAGTTCGCTCGGGCCTTCAGGACCGGTTCGGAAAAACGAAGGGCACGACATGCTTCATCGAGACGGAGGACAAAGGCTTCCGCCGCTTCTTTCGTCATTCCCGGAAAGAGCAGCAGAAACTCGTCTCCCCCATAACGCCCCACGACACCCGAAGCACCCACCTTTTCCCGGAAACACCGGGCGATGGACACGAGCACTTCGTCGCCGAGAGCGTGGCCGAAGGTGTCGTTGATGTCCTTGAAGCGTTCCAAGTCGGCCATGACGATGGCGAAAGTGCCTCCCCGCTCGTTCAATTCCTGCTGGGCCATCTCCATGCATTTGAAAAGAGACCGCCGGTTAGCGATTCCCGTGAGCGGATCCGTCAACGCCTGTCTCTCCGAATCCTCCAGAAGCGAGGTCACCGCCCAGGTGGCACCGAGGCTCCGAGCGAGAATGGAAAAGACCTCCTCGTCCTCCCGGGAAAAAGCGCCCACATGCGCGCTCTCCGCAGCCAATACGCCAAGAAGACGATCCCCGTAGACGATAGGAGCGTCCAGCTCCGACAATGTTCCAGAAATCGTAGGAACATAGGCCTCGCAAAGACGAACGTCCGGCGTGTTACGGAGCGTTTTCGTTCGGGCAGCCAATTCCACCAAACCTCCGCCGCGCCGTTTTCGTTCCGCGTCGAAAGGAGCGAACAGCTCCTCTCCATATCCCGTGGCGGCAATGGTGCGACAGGCGCCGGTCTTTTCATCCTCGATCTCAAAAAGCGTCGCGTGCGTATATTGGAAGTTCTTTTTCAAGAGTGTCACGACGCGCTCGGCGACGCTCTTGCGGTCTCTGAGCAGAGAAATTTCACTCGCGACATCATGGAGAAGGCGCATATATTGCACCTCTCGGGAGAGCATCTCCAGATTGGCGATGTTCTCCAAAACCACCGCCATGAACCCTGCAACCAGGACAAGCACTTCCTGGTCCCTGTGGGTGAAGGCATTTTCCAGGGGACTGATGGCCACGAGCGCCCCCCAGAGAAACCCCCTCGCGACGATGGGAACGACGAGTTCAGAAAGCGTCCCGAAGGCGTCCGGGACATATCTGGGGTCCTTGCGGGTATCGTTGCACAAATAGGGAAGACAGGAGTCGAGCGCATATCCCAAAATTCCTTTTCTCTCCACGAGAAGCTCATGGATCTCCCCGTCGGCCAGGCGATGCCCCTGAAAGGCCGCGAGAGCAAGCGGTGCTTTTCTGTTTTCTCTGCCGAAGAGCAGAATGCACTCGAAACCCAGGTCACCGTGGAGTACGTCGAGGATGAGGGAAAAGAGTTCCTCCGCACTCCGGCAGGCGAAGAGCATTTGAGAGATGTCGATGAGAGCGCGCTGGACCCGGACAAGCTCTTCCGTTTCTCTTTTCTGGGCGACGAGGTTTTCCAGCGCAAGATTGAGCGCCTCCTGTGCTCTTAGGAGGTTCTTGCGGAACATGCTCCCCCGCTCCAGATTTCGCGTGAGCTGTTTTTCCGTCTCCAGGTGGGAGAGAACAGATCCGAGCACTGCCGCAAGGAGACGAAGAAAACGGACATCCTCTTCCTGGAACGCCTTTTTTTTCGGTGATTGCACATCGAGAACACCCAGAAGGGCACCATGCCACAGTAGCGGAATGCTCAGCTCCGATGCCGTATCCTCCTTGCCCGCGATATAGTCCGCATCGAGAGTGACATCTTCCACCAGTTGAATTTCCCCGGTTGCGAGGGCTCTGCCGCAAATGCCCTCGCCTCTGCGGATAGTCGTGATGGAAGGAACGTACCCCGCGAAGGCGGCGAGGCGAAGAGAATCACTGCGTCGATCCAGAAGATACACCGAGGGATAGGCAAAATGCGTGTTCTCCGCAATGACTTCCATCGCGGAGGAACAAGCCTGTTCGGGGTCTTTTGCTCCATCCACCCGTTGCAGGTAGCGGAACAGCGCCTCCTGTTCATCTACGGAAGAGAAATGGTGAACACGTTCTCCGGGTCGTCTCAACACCCCAACGCCCTCCGTCGCCGGCACCATGAAGACACAAAAAGAGTTCGAGCGGCGCGCCGCCCGAATTCCACGAGATCCCCGTAGAAGGATACATCACGAAGCAGTGAGGCCGCAAGAATGGATTTAGCATGTCAACCTTCCGGGAGCATCCTGTTCTCGGCAAGACACCTTTGTTTGTATTGCCGAACTCTGTTATACTCAAAAGCAGATCAGGTTGCACGACAACCACAGAGCAGGAGGTGTTTTTCCATGGAACGTACCGGAATCGTCACCATGAAAGGAAATCCTGTCACTCTGGTGGGACCGGAGATCAAACCCGGCGACGCCGCTCCGGACTTCACCGTTTTGGACGCAAAGCTGGCCCCTGTGACGCTGAAGGATTACGCCGGAAAGGTCGTCCTTCTCAGCGTCGCCCCCTCGCTCGACACACCCGTGTGCGATCTCCAGGCCCATCGCTTCAACGACGAGGCCGCCGCTCTCGGTTCCGGCGTAGCAGTCCTCAACATCTCCATGGACCTGCCTTTCGCCATCAACCGCTTCTGCCTCACCGGCAACATCGAAAACATGCGGGTTCTCTCGGATCATCGAGACGCCTCTTTCGGAACGTCCTGGGGCGTTCTCATCAAGGAACTCCGTCTCCTCGCGAGAGCGGTCTTCGTGGTGGACGGCAGCGGCACGGTGCGCTACGCGGAGATCGTCCCGGAAGTCACGAGTCACCCCGACTACGACAAGGCCATCCAGGCAACCCGCTCCCTTTCCGCCTGAGTCCCGGAAAGCGCCGCGGAAAAACCGGGGCACAACGCAGGCCGGGAAGAGAAAAGCGGACGCCTCTTTTCTCTTCCCGGCTTGTTCTTCCTGACCTGTCTTCCGGCGAAGAGAGCGCTTACCGCATCGAACCGTCAGCGCATCTCTCTACGTCGGGAACACGGCTGCGCGGAAAGCCAAGTCCCTTTCCCGATCATGTCCCCCGCTGTCGTCCCTGAAAACGCTGAAGGACATGGCGTTTGTTCCTTGTCCGCACGTTCCCGCAACAACACCGTTCAGAACAATGCCTCTTCGCCGCTCCCTCAACCGCCGGCGAGATCGGAAGGCAGACCCAGCCTGCGCAGCGTCTCCGCTTCGGGGATTCCTGTCTCCGGATCCCACCCCCGAGCCGCATAGTACTCCCAAAGCATCTCCTCGTAATCCGCCACGGCGCAGCGCGGATCGTCCGCATAGCGCCCGAACTCGGGCATTGCCCGAACCCGGGGATGGAGCGCATCGTCCCCGGTGGCAAATCCCTCCCGCCGGTTGAAGAGCCGCTGAAGGGTGAAAATCCGTTCTCCCGTCTCGAGCAATTCCTCTCCGGAGACATCCCACCCCGTCGCGGCGGCGAGCATGGCCGCATAATCGTCCAGGGTCACTCCGGCGTACATGTAGAACTTGCAAGTGCAGAGGATCTCCGGAAGCGTTCCCGCGTCCTGGAGAAGCCGCGCCGCCAGGCCTTTCCCCCGCTCCTCCCAGGGGGAGATTCCCTCCGGATCGGGAAGGCCGAAGCGTCGCAGCCCGAAATCGAGCTTGTCTCCATCCCAGGCCTTCGCCTCCACGGGATGAATGTGACACATTCCCCTCGGATTGGTTCCGTAGGTGAGGGCAAGAACCTTTCCGCCCCTCGGATCATGAGCGGGCCCCTCGAGCCCCTTTCCCGCCACGGCCCAGGCGAGCGCCTCGGGACAGTCGAGCCGCTCCGCAGCCCGGCACACTCCGTCGGCGACCAGGTCCCCCACACCTTCACGAAAGGCGATCTTCCGCACCAGTGGCGCCAGTGCAGCGCCGTTCCCCCAGGCAAGGCCGAGGGATCGCGCATCCTCCGGCAACGAAATCCCCCGTTCGGCGCATTCCATCAGAAAGGCTGCTGCGCCTCCGGCGGAGATGGTGTCCACCCCGAGTTCGTTGCAGAGCCACGAGGCATGCACCGCCGCATCCACGTTCTCGTTGGTCACGAAGGCGGTGAAGGCCGCCACGGATTCATACTCTCCACCATCGTGCTCGGGCGTGGCGAACGGCCCCGAGGCGACTGTGACGCGCCGTCCGCACTGGAGCGTGCACCCGCGGTAGCATCCCCTGGAGGCCACGAGATTTTCCTCCATGACATGCCGGAAGATAGCCTCTCCCTTTCCCCAGGAATTGCTC
>NZ_JARKPW010000118.1:0-16575 GCF_029975095.1 Aminiphilus sp. | reverse complement strand
TTTCAGGACCGGCTGGTTTTGCATACCCTCTTTCAGGGCTATATTCTGCTGTCAAGTTGCGTCTTTCTAAAAATCCCTCAATTCCTTTCCGGTTACTTCACCTCGTCTATCCCTCTTGACTTTTGATAGCTGGTCTCCTTGGATGGGTTTGAAACTCAATGGCGGAAGGTCCGCCGTCCGCTGAGGAACATGGAGACTCCGGCCTTGCGGGCGGCTTCGGCCACGTCCTCGTCCCGCAGGGAGCCTCCGGGTTGGATGATCGCCGCGATACCCGCGGCGGCGGCGTGCTCAACACCGTCCGGAAAGGGGAAGAAGGCGTCCGAGGCGAGAACCGCTCCCCGGCTTTGCTCTCCCGCCTGTTTCACCGCCCAGTCCACTGCGTCCACCCGGCTGGTGAAGCCCCGTCCGATGCCGAGGGTGCAGCCGCCCGAGACGATGGCGATGGCGTTGCTCTTGCTCAGCGCCGCGATTTTCCAGCCGAAGAGCAGGTCCTCCCAGAGGTCCGGGCGGGGGGTGCCGATCCATTCGCCACCCGAGGGCGTGGGCAGTTCGGGAAGCGCGTCGTCCTGAAGCAGCATGCCGCTCCAGGTGCTCCGGAACTCCACGGGGAAGACCCGGCCGCCCTTCCAGCGGAGCACGCGGAGATTGGGGCGGTTCTTTCTGAGAAGGTCCAGTCCCTCCTCGTCGTAGTCGGGGGCCACGACGATCTCCAGGAACTGCTCCGCAAGAGTGTGGCACGTGGCCAGGTCCGCCCTGCGGGTGAAGCCCACGATGCCGCCGAAGGCGGAGACGGGATCGCACTCCCGGGCCCTGAGAAAGGCTTCGGAGGGCGTTTTCCCGGTGGCGGCCCCGCAGGGGGTGGTGTGTTTCACCACGAAGGCGGCACAAGCGTCCGCGAGAAGGGCGCTGCCCCGGAGGGCCGCGTCGAGGTCGAGGATGTTGTTGTACGACAGCGGTTTTCCTCCCAGTTGTTCCCAGGGAAGGTCCGACAGGGGCGGTAGAAGCAGGGTCGCCCGTTGGTGGGGGTTTTCGCCGTAACGGAGTTCCTGGGCGGCGCGAAGGCCGAGGACGCGCACCGGTTCCTCCGGGCCGCTCGCTGCGCCGAGTTCCGCCTGGAGTCCCTGAACGATGGTGGCGTCGTAGAGGGAGGTCGCGGCAAAGGCCGACAGGGCGAGACGCTGCCTTGTGGCGGAGGTCACGTCGCCCTCGGCGCGGAGTTCGTCGAGCACGGTATCGTAGTCGCCGGGGCAGGGGACGACCACCACGTGGAGATAGTTCTTCGCCGCCGCCCGAAGGAGGGTGATGCCACCGATGTCGATGTGCTCCAGAAGTTCCGCCAGGTCGGCGCCGCCCCGGGCCACCTCCTCGAAGGGATAGAGGTTGCAGACCACCATGTCCAGAAGAAGGATTCCGTGGGCGTTTATGTCCGCCATGTCCGCGGGGAGATCCCTCCGGGCGAGGATGCCTCCGGCGATGGCGGGGTGCAGGGTCTTCACTCTTCCGCCGAGAAGATGGGGATAACCGGTGAGATCCGCCACTTCGGTGCAGGCGATGCCCGCCTCGGCGAGGGCCTTTGCGGTTCCTGAGCTGGAGACGATCTCCCAGCCCATGTCGACGAGGGCGCGTGCGAAGGGGACGATCCCCTCTTTGTTCCATACGGAGAGAAGTGCTCTACGGGTGTTCACGGCGCATGCGCCTCCTTCCTGTCTTTGCGAAACGTCCTTCCAGAAGATCCTTGAGACAGCGCCAGTACAGATCGTGCTCCACGCAGTGGATGCGCTCCTCAAGGCGGGCCGGGGTGTCGTCCTCCTCTATGGGGACCGCCGCTTGGGCGAGAATGGGGCCGTGATCGACCCGTTCGTCCACGAGATGGACCGTCACTCCCGTGACCTTCACGCCGTAGTCCCAGGCCTGGCGAATAGCCTCGCTTCCCGGAAAGGCGGGAAGGAGGGAGGGGTGGATGTTCACGATTCTCTCCGCGAACTCGTGGACGAAGGATGCGGAGAGGACCCGCATGAAACCCGCGAGGACGATCCACGAGGCGAGGTGTTCGTGCACCGCCGCGGCGAGCGCCCGCTCGGCCCGCTCCCGCCCCAGTTCGGCGTAGGAGCAGACCACGGTGGGGAGGCCGAGGGTTCGGGCCGTTTCGATGCCCGGCGCTCCCTCCCGGTCGGCGGCGACGAAGGCGATCTCCGCGGAAAGGCTGCCGTCCCGGATGTGTTCGGCGATGGCGGTCATGTTCGATCCCCTTCCGGAGATGAAGAGGGCGATCCGCGAGGGCATCATCACGCCGCCCCTTGCCGGACGACCTCGCCGAGGACGAAGAGATCTCCCGCGGAGGCCCGGAAGGGGGCGAGAGCCTCCCGGAGATGGGTCTCATCACCGGGGGAGACGACGAAGACGAATCCCGCACCGAGGTTGAAGACCCGGCGCATCTCCTCCTCGGCGATGCCGAGAGACGCGAGAAGGGGAAACACCGCCGGACGCTTCCAAGCGCCGTAGTCCACGGTGGCCCGGTATTCTCCGAGGACCCGGTTCACGTTCTCCTCCAGGCCGCCTCCCGTGATGTGTGCCATGGCCTTCACCACGCCGGTACGGGCTGCGGCGAGGGCCTCCCGGACGTAGAGCCGGGTGGGGCGAAGCAATGCCTGTCCCAGCGGTTCATCGAGCCCGGGAGGAGTTGCGGCGAGGGAGAGTCCTGCCTTTTCGACGGCCTTGCGGACGAGGCTGAAGCCGTTGCTGTGCAGCCCGGAACTCGGCAGTGCCACGAGAAGGTCGCCGGATGTTACGCCGGAGCCGTCCACCAGATGCTCCTCTTCCACCATGCCCACGGCGAAGCCCGCCAGGTCGAATCCCTCCCGGGGATAGACGCCGGGCATCTCCGCCGTCTCGCCGCCCAGACGAACACAGTCCGAGGCGGCGCAGGCGTTCACGATATCCTCGACCACCTCGGCGTAGCGCTCCTGATCGAGGAAGCCGCAGGCGATGTAGTCGAGGAAGAAGAGCGGCGCGGCGCCGCAGGTGACGAGATCGTTCACGTTCATGGCCACCAGGTCCTGGCCGAGTCCGCGGAGGCTGCCGACCTCCCGGGCGATTTCGAGCTTCGTTCCCACCCCGTCGCAGCAGGCTGCGAGAAGTTTTCCCCCGCCGATGCGGAAGAGTCCGGAGAAGCCGCCGATGCCTCCGGCGACGCGGGAATCCTTGCCGCCGCGCTCCACGAGGGAGCGGATCACGCCTACCCAGGCGTTTCCTCTGTCGATGCTCACGCCGGCGCTCTCGTAGCGCAGAGCGCTCTCCGTGCCGGACGTTTCCTCCCCCGCGGCGCGGGAGCGGGGCAACGTGCAGTCGTCCATGTTCGTCCTTCCCTTCCTTGCGAAGTCGATCTCTGGCCCGTCAGGAGATCTCCAGGTCGAGACCGTTCTCCTCGTCCATGTAGTCGCCGCAGAAACAGGCGGTGCAGACGGAACTCTCGGGCTTGCCGATGGCGGCGAGCAGATCCTCCCGGGAGAGATAGGCCAGCGTGTCCGCGCCGACGAGACGCTCCAGGGCCTGCATGTCCAGTCTGGCTGCGGCGAGCTCCTCGCTGGTGGGGGTGTCGATGCCGTAGTAGCAGGGGAAACGCACGGGCGGGGAGGCGATGCGGAGGTGCACCCCCTTCGGGGCGGCCTCGCGGATCATGGAGATGATCCGCTGGGAGGTGGTGCCCCGCACGAGGGAATCGTCCACCACCACCAGCTCCTTTTCGGCGATGCAGGCCTCGATGGGGTTCAGCTTGATCCGTACGCCGAGTTCCCGGACCCGTTGGGTGGGCTGGATGAAAGTGCGCCCCACGTAGCGGTTTCTTGTGATGGCGGTCTCGTAGGGAATGCCCGCCTCCTGGGCGAAACCGATGGCCGCGGGGGTGCCGCTGTCGGGCATGCCCACCACGAAATCCGCCTTCGGCACGGGGCTTCGCCTCGCCAGGTAGTTGCCGAGGCGCTTTCGCGTCTCGTAGACGGAGATACCGTCGATGACGCTGTCCGGACGGGCGAAGTAGACGTACTCGAAGGCGCAGGAGTAGCAACGCTTCGCCTTGTGCGAGATGGAGAGGGAGCGGAATCCCTCGTCGCCGATGAGCACCACCTCTCCGGGAGCGACGTCCCGGACGAACTCGGCGCCCACGATGTCCAGGGCGCAGCTCTCCGACGCGACGTAGAAGACATCCTCCCGACGGCCCAGCACGAGGGGGCGGAATCCCCAGGGATCCCGGGCGGCCACGAGGCGGCCGTCCAGGAGAACCGCCAGACTGTAGGCTCCCCGGAGGCGCAGCAGCGCGGAGAGCAGCGCGTCCAGGGAGGGTTTGTGCGCCTGGTGTGCCATGAGATGGAGGATGACTTCCGTGTCCGACGTGGAGTGGAAGATCGCTCCACGTCCCTGGAGGTACGCCCGGATTCCGTCCGCATTGGTGAGATTGCCGTTGTGGGCGATGGCCACGTGCCCCCTGGCGTAGGTGGCGGTCAGGGGCTGGGCATTGGTGAAGAAGGACCCTCCCGCGGTGGAATAGCGCACGTGTCCCACCCCCACCGAGGCGGGAGTTTTTGCGAGTTCCGCCTGGCGAAGGGCCTCGTGAACGAGCCCCATGCCCTTCGCGGTGGCGAGTTCACGACCGTCGAACCAGGCGATGCCCGCCGATTCCTGGCCGCGGTGCTGCAGGGCGTAGAGACCGAGGTAGATGTCCTCCAGAACGGGTCTCGCTGTGGTGGAAAAGGCTCCGAAGACGCCGCACACGGCTCATCGCCTCCAGCTGTCGCGAAGTTCCGCGAGGGAGAGGGAAAAACCCCGCTTCACGTCGAGGATGTTCCCCGTGGCCACGCCCAGTTCCGTGAGAGGCGCGCCGCGCCAGATGCTCCGGAAGAGCGGAAGGGATGCGGGCGGCACCGCGTAGAGCGCCCTGGGGCCTCCCTCTCCGAAAAGAAAGACATCGGGGCGCGTGGGGATCTGCACATCCAGGCGGGCGCCGATGCCGGATTCCAGAGCCTCCTTGGCGAGGGCCACGGCGAGGCCCCCTCCCGCGAGGGAGCGGGCGCTCCGGGCGGCTCCTTCTTTTGCGGTGCGGCGTGCCCGAGCGGCGAAATCCTGTTCCGCCCCGGCGTCGAAGGGGAGGACCTTTCCCCGGAGCAGGCCGAAGGTGCGCAGGAGGTAGCGGCTCGCTCCCAGGGCGGCATTGGGCATTCCCGCGAGAAAGAGGTGGTCTCCCTCGCGCCAGCGGCTCCATGGAAGAAATCCGTCGAGATCGGGGAGGAGTCCCGCGGTGACCACGAGAGGCGTGGGAAGAATTTTCTTTTGGGGTGTTTCGTTGTAAAGGCTCACGTTCCCCGAGACGACCGGGCAGGCGAGTGCCCGTGCGGCGTCCGCCATGCCCTGAACGCACTCCCGCATCTCCCAGAAAACCTCCGGGTCCTGAGGCGAGGGAAAGTTGAGACAGTTCGTCCATCCCAGGGGTTCCGCCCCGCAGACCGAGAGAGAGCGCAGGGTGCGGGCCATCGTCTCCGCGCCGCCGCCCTTGGGATCGGTGCGGCACTTCCATGGGTCGGCCTCCATGGAGAAGGCGACGAAGACCGGAGCACTGTCTCCGCGGAGAACGCGGAGAACGCTCACCGGACCTCCCGGGCCGATCGCCGTGTTGGTCTGGACCATGGAGTCGTACTGCTCGCTGATCCATGTCTTGCTCCCCAGATTGGGGTCTTCCAGAAGCGAGCGGAGAACGGCGCCGAGATCCTTCGGCGGGGAAAGTTCCTCCACCTCAAGTCGCTGCCGTTCCTCCAGGTCCCGTGGTTCGCGGGAGGGCCAGTGAATGACGGGGGCGTTGCCTCCGATGAAGGCGGGAGGAAGATCCACCACCACCGCGCCTCCGGCCTTCATGACGTAGCGGCCGTCCCCGGTGGTCTCACCGAAGACCGTGCAGTCCAGCGCCCATTTCGCCGCCACCTGCAGCACCTGTTCCATGCGGTCCGGGTTCACGATGAGCAGCATGCGCTCCTGGGATTCCGAAAGAGCGATCTCCCAGGGGGTCATGCCCTTTTCACGAAGAGGAACGCGGTCCAGGTCCAGCACCATGCCCACGTCGCTCTTGGCGGCGATTTCGCTGGAGGAGGAGATGATCCCCGCGGCGCCCATGTCCTGCATGGAATCGATGAGGCCTTTTTCCAGGAGTTCCAGGCAGCATTCGATGAGGAGCTTCTCCGCGAAGGGGTCGCCGATCTGCACCTGGGGTCGGCTGGCGCTGGTGTCCTCCGCCAGCTCCACCGACGCGAAGGCCGCTCCGGCGATGCCGTCCCGTCCCGTCTTCGCCCCCAGAAGCACCACGAGCCTGCCCGGTTGTGCCGTGTCGGAGCGCACCATGTCCTCCAGGCGGACGACTCCGGCGCAGAAAGCGTTCACGAGAGGGTTTTCCGTGTAGGCCTCGTCGTAGACCGTCTTGCCCCCCACGGTGGGAACGCCCACGGCGTTGCCGTAGCCGCCGATGCCCGCCACGATGCCCTGCCGGAGTGCTTTGGTCTTCCGCAGCTCCGGATCGCCGAAGAAGAGGCCGTCCATGGATGCCACGGGACGCGCGCCCATGGCGAGAATGTCCCGGATGATCCCTCCCACGCCCGTTGCGGCGCCCTGGTAGGGCTCCACCGCGGAGGGGTGGTTGTGGCTCTCCACCTTGAAGGCGAGCCCGAAGCCCTCTCCGAGGTCCACGACGCCCGCGTTCTCCCCGGGCCCCTGGACGACCGCCCTTCCCTCGGTGGGGAAGAGGCGAAGCAGGGGGCGGGTGGATTTGTAGCTGCAGTGTTCGGACCACATGACGCCGAAGAGGCGCAGCTCCGTCTCGTTGGGAGTGCGCCCCAGTTCCCGAAGAATCGTCTTGTATTCGTTCTCCGTCAAGCCGACGGTGTGGAAATCCACGTCAATGACCTCCTTCGATCCAGCCCGCGACGGACTGCCACACGAGGAGGCCGTCCCGTCCTCCCAGAACCGGGTCGCTTGCGCGTTCCGGATGGGGCATGAGTCCCAGCACGTTGCCCCGCTCGTTGACGATGCCCGCGATGTTGCGGAGCGAGCCGTTGGGGCTCACCTCGGGCGCGACGGACCCCTCCGGCGAGGCGTAGCGGAAGACCACCTGTCCGCGCCGTTCCAGTTCGTCCAGCTCCTCTTCGGGAAGATAGAAGAGCCCCTCGTGGTGGGCGATGGGAAACTGCACCACCTGGTTCGAGCGGAACGCCCCGGTGAAGGGGGTGTCCGTCCGCTCCACCCGGAGCGTGCAGGGCTTGCAGACGAAGGTCAGCGTCTTGTTCGGCAGGAGTGCCCCCGGAAGGAGACGTGCCTCGGTGAGGATCTGGAAACCGTTGCAGATGCCGAGCACCAGCCCGCCCTCATAGGCGTGGCGGCGGACGGCCTCCATGATGGGCGAGCGGGCGGCCATGGCGCCGGTGCGGAGATAGTCCCCGTAGGAGAATCCTCCCGGAAGGATCACCAGGTCCGTCGCGGCGGGAAGTGCCGGATCCCCGTGCCAGACCTGCGCGACGGGACGCCCCGAAAAGGACGCGAGGGCCCGCACCGCGTCCTGGTCGCAGTTGCTTCCGGGAAAGACGACGACGGAGACGTTCATCGCTCCGCCGCCTCCAGAGAGATCCGGTATTCCTCAATGAGGCCGTTCACGAGGAGGTCTTCGCACATTCCCCGGGCGAGTTCCCGGGCCTTTTCGGAAGTCGGAGCGTCGAGGAGGAGGTGAATCACCTTGCCCACCCGGACATCCTCCAGTTCTCCGTAGCCGAGCTGTTGCAGGGATTGGAAGACCGCCTTGCCCTGGATATCCAGGACGCCGCTTTTCAGCGTCACGACGATTTCGGCACGGTGGCGCATCAGGCCTTCTCCTCTCCCGAGAGACGGTTCCAGATGGTTTCGTAGGCTTCGAGGACGTTGCCGAGGTCTTTGCGGAAGCGGTCCTTGTCGAGGCGGTCTCCCGAGGTGCGGTCCCAGAAACGGCAGGTGTCGGGGGAGATCTCGTCGGCAAGGATGAGCGTTCCGTCCGCGGTCTTGCCGAACTCGAGCTTGAAGTCCACCAGGAGAATTCCCCTGCTCTCGAAGAGCGCCTTCAGAAGTTCGTTCACCCGAGTGGCGGTCTCCTTGATCTTCCGCAGATCCTCTTCCGATGCCCAGCCGAAGAGAAGGGCGTGGTCCTCGGTGACCAGGGGATCACCCAGCGCGTCGTCCTTCAGGTAGAACTCGATGAGGGGGCGAGGGAGCGTCATGCCCTCGGCGACGCCGAGGCGCTTGCAGAGGGAGCCCGTGGTGACGTTGCGCACCACCACCTCCAGGGGGAGGATGGTCACCCGTCGCACGAGCTGGTGTCTGTCGTCGAGAAGATCGATGAAGTGGTTGGGAATGCCCTTTTCGGAAAGGTAGCGGAGAAGATGAGCGCTGATCCGGTTGGTGTAGGTCCCCTTGCCTTCGAGAGAGTCCTTTTTCAGGGCGTTGAATGCGGTGAGGTCGTTCTTGTATTCGAGAAGGAGCGTTTCGGGATCATCCGTCAGGTACATTTTCTTTGCCTTGCCCTCGTAGAGAAAACGAGACTTATCCACTGCGTGCACCTCCAGGGTTGCGTTTTATGCTGACATTATTTACCTCACAATGAAAAAAGTCAAGCATATGTCTTCCGCTCGATGCTTTTGGAAGCTAGCTGGAGAAATCAGTGAAAATACGTAGGAGAGGCTACGGAGACTTCCGCATGCGGGAAATGCCCGCGAGGCGTATGGTCCGTGTCATAAGGGATGCCTTTTTCCGGACGTGTTTTTGTCGGGGAAGAACCTTCGGGTTTAACGGAAAAAGGAGCGCCTTCCGTTCGGTTTTTCGCCTTGTTACGACGGGAGCGCTGCGCGTTTGTCATCGGCCGGTCCGTCCTTACCTCCGTCCTTCTTCCGCACGGGACGGCGGCGGATCCGGAAGGGACGCTCGGAATTTCCGGGGGCTTGTTCCGGGAAGAGCGCCCCGTTCTGCCGTTACCTTTCTGAAACTTGACCGCGAAGAGGAGGAATGGATAATGAGGCTCATGCTGATTCTTACGACCCTGATGGTGTTGTGCACCATTGCGGGAGCTGTTCTGATTCTTCCCGGGGCCCGGCGGCAGCACTGACGTTCGGGCGCCGGGATCTCTTTCGGAGGAATGTCCATGAAACCCGTTCACTTGCTTCACGTGACGGCGGGAAACGGACACCGCATGGCTGCGAGGGCACTCCGGGAAGCTCTCGACGACCGACGGATTCCCAACGTCGTTCTGGATCTCATCGATTTTTCCAACGACCTGTTCAAGTGGTCCTACAGCGATGTCTACAAGTTCATCAGCGAACACGCGCACCTGGCCTGCAAAATCATGTACGAACTCACGGATCAGGATCGGGACAAGAGCCTCATGCTCCGTTTCGTGGAGCGGATCAGCTTGGAGAACGTGAAGCGTTTTCTCGGCTATGTCCGGGAGAACGAACCCGAGATCTGCGTGTGCACGCACTTCTTTCCGGCGAATGTGCTCTCCCGCATGAAGGAGGAAGGGCTCTACCGGGGGCGGATCTACACGGTGGTCACCGATTTCGCGCTGCACAGGATGTGGATGAGTCCCGGCGTGGACCGCTATTTCGCCGCCAGCCCCATCGTCGTTGAGGATCTGTGCGGGCTCGGTGTTCCGCGGGAGCGCATTTCCCTGACGGGCATTCCCGTCCTCAAAAAGTACAGGGAGGCCCGGGAGCGTCTTGCCGCATCGCGGCAACCCCGCCGTGGCCCAGGTTCCCCCCTCTCGGTTCTCTTCGTGACGAGCGGCATCTCCGATTCCCTGGCGTTGAACATCCTTGACGACCTCCGCCGGTCGGGAAAGCCCGCGGACGTCACCGTCGTGGCGGGACGGAACAGGGATCTCCTGGGACGACTCGAAGGATACCGTCCCCGAGAGGGATGTTCGTTCCGCGCTTTCGGTTTCGTGGAGAACCTGGAGGAATATCTGGCGGAAGCGGATCTTCTCGTCACGAAACCCGGAGGGCTCACGGCGAGCGAGGCCCTGAGCGTCGGGGTCCCCATGATCCTCGTCAGCCCGGTGCCCTACCAGGAAGTCTACAATGCCACGTATCTCGAACGATGTGGCGCCGGCGTTCTTGCTGCCACGTCCGAGGACGTGATGCGCCTTCTGACCGACCTGGTCCGGGAGGAGGGGCGTCTCGACCGCATGCGGGAACAGGCGCTCCAAGCGGGCTTCCCCGGGGCGTCGGACGCGGTCGTCTCGGAGGTTCTTCGGGACGCGGCGTCATCCGGCGGCGTTCCCCTCGTCTGACGAGACCGCGGCAAGAGGTGCCGCGACGACCTCGTCCGCATCCGGGGAACTTTCCTTGCGCGTTCGGGCGGTGGTGATGAGCACCACCGAGAGGATGATCACTCCGGCGGCGATGAGCATCGTTCCCGTGATGCTCTCTCCTGCGAGGAGCCAGCCGAGGAAGAGCGCCACCAGAGGGTTCACGAAGGTGTGCGTGGCGACGCGGGAGGCCTTTTCCACCTTCATCAGCCAGAGAAAGGCGGTGAAAGCCACGAGAGAGCCGAAGATCACGAGGTAGAGCAGCGCCCAGAGAGATTTCGCCGTCATCGCCTCGGGCCGGACCCGGGAGGTTTCTCCGGCGAGAAGGCCGATGGCGGAAAGCGACACGCCCCCGGCGAGCATTTCCATCGCGGTGCCCAGAAGACCCGACGTGGCGATCCGGGCTTTTCGTGAGTAGAGGGAGCCGAAGGTCCAGCATACGGTGCTTCCCAGAATGACTGCCATGCCGAGAAGCATGCTTCCGTCTCCTGAAGCCGCCGCCGTCCCGCCGCCCTCGGAAAGGACGAGGGCGATGGTTCCGGCGAAGCCGAGGAGAAGCCCCAGGCTCTCGATCTTTCCCGGACGCCCGGATTTGAAGATGAGCCAGTCGAACAGGACGAACCACAGGGGTTCCACGGTGATGATGAGCGCCGTCAGCCCCGAGGGAACCACCTGTTCCGCCCACATCACTCCTCCGTATCCACCGACGAGCATGATCCCTCCCACCTTGAAGGCCTGTTTCCAGCCGTGCCGTGTCGGCCTCTCCGCGGTCCTGGTGAGCGCGAACAGGTAGAGAAGTCCTCCGGCGGCCAGAAAGCGAACTCCTCCTCCCAGAAAGGGAGGGATGGTCTCCACGGAGAAACGGATGGCCAGATAGGTGGAGCCCCAGATGAGATAGATGGCCGCATAGGCGGCGAGGAGAAGGGGCAGGGGGGGACGCCGGGTCGTTGCGGATGTCATGGAAGTTCCTCCTCTATCGGGACAAAAGCGTATGCGTGCATCCTACATCGTTTGCTCCCGCACCTCTAGTGCCGCGGAATTCCCCTCGACATCCACCAAGTCCGCCGTAAAAACCCCGCCCGTGAGCCCCGGAAGTTTTTTTCCCGCTTGGCGTCGCCCGAGCGGACTCGGAAACAGCCCATCGGTCCATGACATTCCTGCGGTATCGCAGGCTTTCCCCGGCGCGCGCCGAAAAAACCAACGCTTACCGTGTTTGCGAAGGATGCAGCAATGCGATATGCTTGCGGGCAAAAGACGCGGGGCAGCATCCCTGCGCCTTCCCATCAGGCCGGTCGCCCGTCGCCAGGAACGGGCTTTCGCGGAGGTGAGGGTCGTGAAAGAGCGAAGTACCTATGCCAAAACGGTTCCTGTAGAAGAAATGTTCCGCTATCCCGAGGCGGTGCTCGTGAACGATATCGTCTCTCCCGAGGACGGCATTCTCATCGTCTCCCGGGGACGCCCCCTGAAGAATTTCGTCAGAAAGGCGGAGGTCATCACGGGAGCGTTGCGCTCCTGGGGAGTCCGGGAGATCAAGCTCGAATTCGAAGCCCAGGTCACCGTGGAGGAGATGACCACGCTCCTCGACCACATCGATCCCTCGGTGCGCCAGATCGACCGGGAAGTGAGCGGCAAGGTCGTGGATCGCCTCTCCGGCGTGCATCGGGCGCTCTCGGGAAGCGACGCCAAGACCTTTCCCCGGGAGGAGATCGAGGATGCGGGACGCATGCTCAGCGAGGAGATCCATAAATCCTCTCAGGTGCTTCTCTCCCTCGGCGTCGCCCACGACGCGGACGAGTACACCTATGTCCATTCGCTGAACGTCGGGCTTCTCGCGGGCTATCTGGCGAAGTGCGTTCAGCGCTCCAGAGGGCTGGCCTACGACATCACGAAGACCGCCGTCACGACGGGCCTTCTCCACGACATCGGAAAGGCGAAGATTCCCCGGGAGATTCTGAACAAACCGGGGCGCCTCACCGACGAAGAGTTCGATCTGGTCAAGACCCACGCGGAGCTGAGCTTCACCCTCGCGAAGGAATCCGGTGTCGAGGATTCCCTCGTGCTCTCGGGCGTTCTGGGGCATCACGAACGCTGGGACGGATCGGGTTACCCCCAGGGGCTGAAGGGGGAAAAGATCCCCCTTCTCGCACGGCTCGTCGGTGTCGCCGACGTCTTCGACGCCCTCACCACGAAGCGGGTCTACAAGGAGCCCGTATCGGCCAAAAAGGCGCTGAGCATCATTCTGGCGAACAGCGGAACCGGATTCGATCCCGGAATCTGCAACGTGCTGCTCTCCGGCGTGGGCATCTATCCGCCCAGCACGGTGGTGGAGCTCTCCGACGGTACCGTGGGGACCGTGGCGCTCACGGGCGACGGAAATCTTCTGCAGCCGAAGGTACTGGTGAAGGAGAGCGGAGGAGATTGCCGCATCGTCGATCTCCAGGCGGCCGGTCTCTACATCGCCAGATGCCTCGACCTGTCCTGAGCCGGGCGCGGAAGCAAAGCAGGAGGGCTACAGCCATGTCGAAGAGAACGGATAAATCTTCCGTCGGTCACGACGAACCCCTTCCGAATCCCTTTGCTCTCGCCTTCGGCGAGCAGGGCGGTTCCCGGACCGCCCTGCCGGGGGAGGACGCCGCCTGTACCACCGATGGCGCGGTTTCTCCGGAAAAAGGAGTGTCCTCCGTCCGCGACGACGAGGGCGGGTTTTCCGATCTGAGCGCCCTCCCCAGAGTTGTCCTTCGCCGGGAGCGGAAAGGGCGGGGAGGCAAGACCGTGACTGTGGTCGAGGGGGTTCCCGTCCCTCTCGCGGAAGGGCTTGCCTGTGCGCTCCGAAAGGGGCTGGGATGCGGATCCAGGGTCGAGGAGGGGGCAGTCGTGCTTCAGGGGGATCAGGTGGACCGGAGTGCCGCGTGGTTCACCGCCCGGGGCGTGAAAAAGGTCATCCGGGGATGAAGACCGCCGACGTGTTCCGGGGGCTGAAAAGGGCGGTTCTTTTCCGTGCCGGTCGGACGCTCCGGGGGAGCGCGGAATGATGATTCGGGCATGCGCGAAAGACGTCTCCGCGCCGGGGGCCCGCGGCGAATTCCCGGCGCGGAAAACGATTTTTCAGGAAAGGAAGCGGGGCGGTGTCAGTCCGTAACGCTCCGCGTACTTGCCGAGCAGGGTCTCCGTCGCATCGTCCAGCTCGAATCCCTCGGCGAGTGCCTTTGCCCGGCGTTCCGTCTCCTTCTCTCCGTGGATGTAGATCCGATCCTGTCCCTCCACCCGTTTCCCCCTCCGGATTTCCTCAAGAATGCCTCCCACGTGTTCCGCAACGCCGTCCCCGTTTCCGAAGAGGTCCAGCCGGAAGGCGCCGAAGAAATGGGTGATGCAGGCTCCCTGGTCGTTGAAGGTGTGGGCGCTCCAGGTGCCCATGGAGAGCCCGGAACAGAGGAGTTCCACCAGAAGCGCCAGCCCGTATCCCTTGTGGCCTCCCAGTTCCTCCCCCTCGCCGCCGAGCAGCAGATGTCCCCCCAGAAGCTCGTTCCCCTCGTTCCGGAAGAGATTCACCACGGCGGTGGCATCGGTGGTGCCCTTCCCCTCGGCGTCCACGGCCCATCCCAGAGGCATGGGTTTGTTTCTGCGGTGACAGACCTCGACCTTGCCGTGAGCCACCACGGTGGTGGCCATGTCGAGCAGGAAGCAGGGCCTTCCCTTTCCGGCGGGGATGGCCACGGCGATGGGGTTCGTTCCGAGGACGTGCTGCCTTCCGAAGGTGGCGATGGCGCAGGGTCTCGTGTTCGTGAAGGCCATGCCCACCATGTTGCGCTCCGCCGCCATCTCCGCCCAGAGCCCGGCCATCCCGTAGTGGTTGGAGTTGCGCACGGCGCAGAAGCAGGTCCCCGTCGCCTCGGCCTTCCGGAGCACGTGTCGCATGGAAAAATCCGCCACGTAGGCTCCGATTCCCTGGTTTCCGTCCACCACGAGCGAAACCGGTGTTTCGTGCACGATGACAGGTTCCGCGTCGAGCTTTGCGTGTCCTCCCCGGAGATTGGCCTCGTAGAAGGCGAGCCTTGCCACGCCGTGGGACGCGACGCCCCGGGCGTCCGCCTCCACCAGGATGCGGGCGGTAAGTCCTGCCCTCTCCTCGGAGTAGCCGAAGGCCCGGAGGACCTCCCGGGTATACTGCAGCAGTTCTTCGTAGGTGATGCGAACACTCATGGACTACATCTCGCTTTCTGTCGTCGATTCGGATCGGGTCCGCTCAGGATGGTAGCGTCTTTCCGGGTTTTCCGCAAAGCCTTCTCCCGGATTCCGGCGGGGGCGTACCGCATGCCGCCCCGGAGGCGTGCGGGCGATTCCCGCCGTTCTCCGGGGCGGCGTTCGGAAGAGCGATTTCGTTCAGGTCGGTTGCGCCGCTAGGCCGTCTCGGATACGAGAAGGCTCTTGGCGGGTTCCTTGCCGAGGGCCGCGCAGAGAAGGAACACGGCGAGACAGACGGGCCATTCGAGGTAGGCCAGGTGGGGAACCACCCGGATGGCGGGAACGAAGGTCCAGGCGAGCCACACGAGAATGGAGGCCGAAATGGTCCAGAAGCCCGCAATGCGCTTGCAGAGACCAGGCGTGTAGATGCCTGCGAGAATGAGCAGCGTGAAGGAGGCGGTGATGGCCAGCGCGGTGGTGATGGTGACGAGAATGCCCCGGACCGTGAGGGCCATGAGGAAGGTGCAGATGCTCACGGCGAGGACGACCATGCGGGAGACGAACACTTCCCGATCGGGGGCGATCGTTCCCGGGAAGAAGCGTTTCCAGATGTCCTCCACGATCAGCGTGGAGCTTCCGAGGAGAAGTCCCACCGCGGTGGAGATGTCCGCCGCCCAGAGGGAGGCGAGGAAGAGGCCCCCCACGAGAGGGCTGATGTGTGCCGCGATAGAGGGAAGGGCGAGGGCCGGTTTTTCGAGGCCCGGGAACTGGGACGCGGCGATGATGCCGAAGAGAGCACAGAGGAAGCCCGCGGGGAGAATGAGAATGCCGCCGAGAATGAAGCCGTTGCGGGCGGTCTTTTCGTCCTTGGCGGCGAAGGCGATCTGGTTGGTGGCCTGGACGGAGAAGCCCTGGGTGATCATGACCACCATCCATGCGGTGACTACCGCGGTGCCGACGCCGGAGGTCCAGTCGAACCAGGGTTTGCCTGCGGGGAGCGCGGCGATGATGGTGTCCCATCCGCCGAAGGATGCGCTGCTGCCGTGGAGTGCGGCGAAGATGCCCACGTAGATGACGATGACGTTGACCACGTTGGTGAGTCCTCCGGCCCAGTAGCCGCCGACCACGGTGATGAAGATGAAGATGAGGGCCGAGGCGAACATACCCGTCTGAAAGGTGAAGATGTCCGGCAGGAGGGCCGTGAGGATCGCTCCGCCCGCCACGTACTGCAGGGCCGTGATGACCATGAGGATGAGGAGTTGGGCGATCACGCCGACGGTGCGCGCTCCCTGCCCGAACATGCGCCCCATCATTTCCGGAACGGTTCTGACGTTCATCTTCCGGAAATGTTTCGCCGCGAAGAGCCCCACGAGGATACCCGCGGTTCCCCAGGCCGCGTTGTACCAGCCGGCGGAAAGACCGCGCACGTAGGCGTTTTCCGCGACGCCCACGGTGGAGGCACCGCCGATGGCAAGGCCGGTCAGCATGGCCGCCACGAGAGGCGTGGGGAGATGTCGTCCCGCCAGGAGATAGTCCAGCGCACCGCCCTTGCCGCTTCGCTGGATCCGCGTGGCGATCCAGGATATGAACGAAAGAAGAATGACGTAGCCTACGAGAATGGTCAACTGCACGCTCATCTTGAAACCTCCCGCTCTCTTCTCGAACTTGGAATGCTTCTTACTTCTCTTCCTCGAAAAAACGACGGTTGTCGCAGCCTCGGAAGAGAACCCCGTTTCCCGCACCGTGGAGGACTTTTGAACGATGTCGCTCCGCACACTCCGCTCGACTCGCGTTTTCTTCTACACGTCGGGTACGATCTTTCCCGGATTGAGGATGTTGTTGGGATCGAACGCCTGTTTCACGCGGCGGATCAGTGCGATCTGGGCCGTATCCATCACCTCCTCCATGTATTTCCTCCGCTTCAGGCCGATGCCGTGTTCTCCCGACAGAGTCCCCCCAAGGCGGCGCACCGTGCGGTAAAGGTCGCGGAGTGCCCGATCCATTACCTCGTGCCAGTCCGCACGGGGCTTTCGGAT
>NZ_JARKPW010000117.1:0-4292 GCF_029975095.1 Aminiphilus sp. | reverse complement strand
CAAGGGGGCCAAGGCCGGCCACCTGACCTACCTTGGCGACGCCAAGGTGGGGGCGGGCAGCAACATCGGGGCCGGCACCATCACCTGCAACTACGACGGTGTGAAAAAGAACAGGACCATCATCGGTGACGCCTGTTTCATCGGGAGCGACACCATGCTTGTGGCTCCCGTCGAACTGGGCGAAGGATCCATGACGGGCGCAGGATCGGTCATCACTGAAGATGTCCCCGCAGGGGCTTTGGCCGTCGGCAGAGCTCGTCAGCGAAACATTCCGGGATGGAGAGCGCGCAAAGCAGGATCGTCTGGAAACGATGTCACGGAAGGAGGTAAAAGCTGATGGTCACGCGCCTGAGGGAGCTGAAAATCCTCACCGGTTCCGCGAACCCCGCTTTCGCACAGGAAGTTGGGGATCATTTGCGGGTTCCCGTGGCCGCCTCGAAGATTTTTCGTTTTTCCGACGGGGAAATAGGTGTCTCCATTGAAGAAAGCGTTCGCGGAGCGGATGTGTTCGTCATTCAGCCCGTCTGTTCTCCTACGAACGAAAATTTGATGGAACTTCTCATCATGGTGGACGCCCTGAAACGAGCGTCCGCTTATCGTGTGAATGTCGTCACTCCTTATTTCGGCTATGCTCGCCAGGACAGGAAAACCAAGGCTCGGGAGCCCATTACGGCCAAACTTATAGCCAACCTGATACAGACCGCCGGAGCGCACAGACTTGTGGCCACGGATCTTCACGCGGGACAGATTCAGGGATTTTTCGATATCCCCGTAGATCATCTTACGGGCATCCCGCTCCTCGCTTCCTATTTCAAGGAAACGCTCCGGGATGCTTTGAACGAGGAGCGCGTCGTCGTTGTCTCCCCGGATATCGGAGGAGTCGTGCGGGCCCGTCAGTTTGCGTTGCACCTCAATGCCGACTTGGCCATTGTCGACAAAAGACGTTCCCACGAGGTGGCGAACTACTGCGAAGTCCTTGAGATCATCGGGCACGTGAAAGATAAAGTGGTTGTTCTGGTGGACGACATTGTGGACACGGCCGGAACACTGGTGCAGGCTACTCAGGCATTGCTGGAAAGAGGCGCTGAGAAGGTTTTTGCCTGTGCCACCCATGGCGTACTTTCGGGACCGGCGGTGGAACGCTTGAAAAATTCCCCCATCCACCAGGTCGTTTTCACGAACACCATACCGTTGCCACCGGAGAAGAAGTTGGATAAGATTATCCAGCTTTCCATCGCGTCTCTCGTGGCGGAGGCAATCAGCAGAATCCATTCCGACCATTCCGTCAGCATTTTGTTCCGGTAGCGGCGGGGCGATCACCTGCAGCACCGTAGGGCAAGAGACATACGAGAAATAAGGAGGAAAACCCAATGTCCAACTTTGTCTCCCTCAACCTGGAAAGCCGGGAAACGACCGGGAAAGAAACGAACAAAAAGCTTCGAAAGATCGGCTATCTTCCTGCCGTGTTCTATGGACACGACTACCCCGAGGGACTTCCCGTGAAACTGGAGGAGCGGCCTCTCACGATGCAGCTCCGTCATTCTCACTGGGAGACCTTGCGTATCGACGCGACAATGCCCGACGGGAAAATGGAAATGGCTCTCATCCGGGATCTGCAGCGTGATCCGCTGACGGACCATATCCTCCATGTCGATTTTTACCAGATGATCAAGGGGCAGAAGGTGCGTATCGCTGTTCCCGTGGTGCTCGTCAACAAGGAAAGCTGTGTGGGCGTCAAAGCAGGGGGCGTGCTGGAAGTCGTTGCCCGCGAAGTGGAAATCGAGGTCCTTCCTCGGGAGATTCCCGATGCGATCGAGGTGGATGTGGCACAATTGCAACTTGGTAAAAGCATTTCCGCGAAACAGTGTGCGTTGCCGGAAAGCGCTTCCCTGTTGACGGACCCGAACGAAGTCCTTGTGCTTGTCGCGGAACCCCGGGTTGAGGCGGAGGCTGCGCCTGGAACCGCGGGGAGCATGGAAGTCGAGGTCGTGCAGAAGGGCAAAGCCAAAGAGGAATAATCTTCCGTGTGGGTTGTCGCGGGGTTGGGCAATCCGGGAATCGAGTATGCCTTCACGAGGCACAATGTCGGGTGGATGGTGGTGGACGAGCTCGTTTCCCGGCATCATTTCGGCACACCGCAATTACGACATCACGGAGCCCTCTGGAAGGGGACACTTCACGGAGAAGGTCTGCTGCTTTTCAAGCCCATGACCTACATGAACCTCAGCGGCAGGGCAGTTGGCGCACTCATGGGCTACCTTCGGCTTCCGTTGGAGAAACTTCTTGTCGTCTTCGACGATGTCGCGTTGCCCTTCGGGACCTTGCGCCTTCGCGAAAGAGGATCCGCCGGAGGACACAACGGCATGGCCTCGGTCCTCGGGGCATTGAGAACTCTCGACGTTCCCAGATTGCGCATGGGAGTGGGACCTCTTCCTCCGGGAGCGAACCTTGTTTCGTATGTCACGGAACGGTTTCGCCCGGACGAGAGCGAGGTGCTTCCTGCGTTCATTCTCAAAGGGGCGGATGCGGTGGAATTCCTGATCGAGAAAGGGTTCGAAAAGGCGATGAGCGCCGTCAATGCTCATCCGCCGAAATGAAGAGAGGACCTGTCTGAGAGGGACACATGCACGAAGGTTCGATGTCCTTTTTTTTTGATCGTGGCGAGGTCGTCCTCGCCACGATGTCTTTCTGAGAGAGCCCGGACGCAACGATGCAAGGGTTCGGTTTTCGCGGCAGCTCGCCGAAGAATCTTTTTTCGCTCGATGCCGTTTGCTGGTCGAAAGGCATTTCCGTTCACGCACCGGTAGCGGACGCGGCACTTCCCTGGATGTGCGGTCCGAATGACGTTGCGTGCCTTGTCGTGCTCCCGGATGTTCGCTTGCAGGGGCATTTCTGCGAGGACAGAGAAACGCTTTTCGAGGATGCTGCCGTCTTTGAACTTCGGGAGCTCCCCCTTACAACGGAGGGAGCGACGAACCGCCCCTTTCTGGTGCAACGCGGCGAGTTGCTGCGTACGTGGAAGCGAAAAGGCGGCTTCCTGGCGGCCACGCCGGGAAGCCTCATGGGCCCGATTCTCTTCGGGGAATCCCAGTGGGAACTGCATGTCGGGCACACCGTGGATCGCGAAGCGTTGTTGCAGTGGCTCTCGGCTGAAGGGTACCGACGGGTTGATCTGGTGTGGGCTCCCGGACAGATTGCGCTGCGGGGAAGTATTATCGATGTATTCGATCCGATACAGAGATTTCCCGTTCGCATGGAACTGTTCGACGACACGCTGGAGAGCCTTCGTCACTTTTCTCCAGAGAATCAGCGGAGTGTTTCGAACCTTTCCTCCGTTTTTCTCCAGGGGATTTCCTCCACTTCGGCGGAGCGCCAGTCTCTCTTCTCCGAACTCCCCTCCGACCTCTCCGTTCTCTTCGTGGAGCCCAAGGAACTTGAAAAACAAGGAGAGTCCTACCTGTGGCTTTGGGACGGGCTTCGAGAGCAGGTCCAGCTGCCCTCTCTCCCAACGTGGCAAAGTGTTTATTTACGCCTGAGTTCTTTTCGGCGTCTTCGTCTTTCCAGAATACTCGGACAGGGTGATCTTCGCTGGCGTGTTCGGGAAGTGCCGTCCTTCCGTGGAAGATGGGACGACGTGGAGGTGCAGGTTGCCGCATGGAAAGAACACTCCATGCGGGTACATGTCTGTTCGACCTCGGAAATTGTTCTGGAATGGGCAAAGGAACGGGGACTCGAAATACGGAGGAGACCTCTTTCGAGAGGATTCGTGGATGACGAAAACGCCCTTGTCTTTCTGACGGACACGGAATTGTCCGGTGTCTCTCCGACACTCCGTCGGAACGCCTGGTACAGTGTACCCAGGGAATGGAAGGAACGCCTTCTTCCAGGAGAATTCGTCATTCACGAGGAGTACGGTGTCGCCGTCTATCGAGGTATGCAGGCTCTCGGGAGCGGAGACAATGCCCAAGAATACATGGTTTTAGAGTTCGCCAACGAAAAACGCCTCCTGGTTCCGATGACGCATTTCCCCCGAATCACCTCCCATCCCTTTTCGGGAGAAACTCTTCCAAGTCTCGATTCGCTCAAGGGAAGCGCTTGGAAAAAAGCCCTGGAGCGGGCGAGAGAAAGAACACGCGAAGCGGCGGAACAACTTGTGCGCATCTATGCGGAGCGCGAGCTCGCGAAAGGTTTTCCGTTTCCTCCCGACGGAGAAATGCTCTCCCGTTTCGAACGGGCGTTTCCCTTCGACGAAACGGCGGATCAGCTCAAGGCCATCCAGGACGTGAAGAGGG
>NZ_JARKPW010000094.1:0-3288 GCF_029975095.1 Aminiphilus sp. | reverse complement strand
CTCTCTCTGCTGCCTTCGAACTTGTCAAGGTGCTGTTACCTCGCGGCCCTTCCGGAGCGCGCAGGGGAGATACTACCAGCCTCGTTACTTCACGTCAACCCCCTCTTCTTCCTTTTTTATACCTGACTTTTACTGATCTTTTTGAAACACTTGAAAATGAAGAAGCAAGGGGATTTTTTGAAATATTTTTGATCAGGAGGATTTTCACAGACCGGGATACACAGCCTGCGAGAAGGAGTGAACGGGAACGCCGATACCGCAATCAAAAGTGCCACGCAAAAAAGAAAGAGCGCCTTCCTCGTTTTCCTCCCTCAAAGCACAAGGGGAACAACGAAGAAAGAGCTCTTTTGGAAAAACGGGCACGCTTTCCAGAAACGTTCAGAGAGATGTGTCCTGTGCGATTGCTTCGAGAGCGTCGAACACCGGCTCGATTTGGTCGCCCTCGCCCTTGAGGGTGATCGTATCGCCACATTCGATGCCCATACTCATGATTCCCAGGATGCTCTTGGCATCCGCCTCCTTGCCCCCCTTTTCGACCACGATTTTTCCAGGGAAGGATGCGGCTTTCTGCACAAAAAGCGCCGCGGGCCTGGCGTGCAACCCATGAGGGTTTTTTACCTCCACGATCCGCTGATTCACCCTATTCCACTCTCCTCCTGCACGTTTTCTCTACGTTCTTGCAAGACAGTTTCCCACGATACGTCCGATACGTCACCCACTCTTCAGCCGGCTCGCTTCTCCTCCGCTTCGAGGGAGCGACTTGCGACGATATCCACGCCCGTCCCGCAGACATCGACGAGGACGACCTGGCCGATTTTGACAGGGGCCTCGACGACGACTCGGGCCACTTCTCGGGCAATATCGAACAGCTTTTCCTTGGGAACGGCACTCCTGCTCCGCACAGGCACAACCGGAAGCAAGCCCCCGGAAACCTTGACGGTGCTGGCAAAGACACGTGTGGGATTTCGTACCTCCGCCTCTGCGTAGGCCTCGCCACGCATACAGGCGTTGCCCTCGACTTTCACGATCCGCCCCTCTTCCATGTGTACGGTGAGCATGCATCCCACCGGGCAGGAAACACAGATGAACTTTCTCGTTTCACGCTGCGTCATGACTCTCACTCCTCCTCGACGTCAACGATGATTTCTCTGACATCCGGAGGCAACATCCGCAACTGCTCCGCCTTGATGTGCACCTCGTTCATCTCTCCCGGACGCGCATAACGCAACGTTTTGGAGAACAAACCATGATCAGCGGTAACGCGGCACCGTTGTTCGACAGGTTTCGTCACGCGAAGGAAAATCGTCGCATCCTCCTGATCGGAAAGCCACTGGGGGGAGAAAAGGCGAACATTGTCCCCACCTCGGACATCGAAACGGCGCGTCGCCTTGGGTAATCCGTCGAGAGCGAACAACGCCGCGTTTTTTCCAGCCTTGTATCCTTCCGCGCTGACCCAATCCACAAGGTCATAGACGATCACCACGTTTCCCGCCGCAAACACGTTCTCTCGCGTTGTCTGCAGACACTGATTGACCACAGGTCCTCCCGTCACGGGATGGATCTGAACCCCTGCCATACGGGAAAGCTCGTTCTCCGGGATCAATCCCACCGCGAGAAGCAGCGTATCGCACGCGACGAACCGCTCTGTTCCGAGGATGGGCTTTTTGTTGTTCGCATCGACCTTCGCCACGGTCACACCCTCAAGGCGGTCCTTTCCGTGCACCTGGGTGACTGTGTGATCCAGGTGGAAGGGAATGCCGTAGTCGTCGAGGCATTGCGCAATGTTCCTCCGCAGGCCCCCCGGCCAGGACATGATCTCGAAAACCCCCTCCACGGAGGCACCTTCCCACATCATTCTCCGGGCCATGATGAGACCGATGTCCCCCGAACCGAGAACCACCACGCGGTTTCCCGGCATGTAGCCTTCCATGTTGACAAAGCGTTGGGCCGTCCCCGCCGTGTAAATGCCGGCAGGCCTGCTGCCGGGAACACGAATGGCGCCGAGAGGGCGCTCCCGGCACCCCATGCCCAGAACGACTGCTCCTGCGTGGACATGCTGAATCCCTTCGTCGGGGTTCATCGTCCAGAAAGATCCGTCTTCCTCCATCCTGAACACCATTGTGTTCGTCCGAAACGTGACCCCTGCACCGTGTGCCCGTTCAATCCACCGGTGCATATATTCCGGCCCTGTCAACTCTTCCTTGAAGGTGTGCAGGCCGAATCCTGGGTGAATGCACTGCTGCAGGATTCCCCCCAGATCCCAGTCTCTTTCGAAGACGACCACATGTTCCGCACCGGCCTCCCGTGCACCGATTCCGGCGGCGACGCCCGCAGGACCCGCCCCGATGACCGCCACATCGATTCTGATGTCTGTCATCATTCGTTCCCCCTGAACCAATACTCCTTGGTACGCCCCACGAGAAGCCTCGAGTGCCCGCCGTGCCGAGTCACTTCCTCAAGGGGAATTCCGAGTTCTCTGGCGAGGATGTCCGCCACGCGAGGCCCGCAGAATCCGCCCTGACAACGCCCAGCCCCCGCTCTTGTCCAGATCTTGACCGCCGCAACCGTACGGGCACCTCGCCGAATGGCTTCTACAACCTGTGCTTCCGTGACGGTCTCGCAGCGACAGACGATCTGAGCAAAGCGGGGATCCCGCCGCACGAGTGCCTCTCGCTCCTCCATGGAGAGTTCCGCGAATCGGGGGATGTGTGTTCTTTCGGGAACAAAATGCGGATTGGGCGTCATGATCACCCTGTCGGAAAGCTCCTCCCGGAGCATCTCCACCACGTGGAGCGCGATAGCAGGCGCGCTGGTAAAACCCGGAGATTTGATTCCCGCAACATTGACGAAGCCTCGGGGCTTTCGGAGAACGGCGATGTTGAAATCGCCGGAGAACGTGTTGGCTCTTACGCCGGCAAAAGAGGTGATAGCCGCTCCCGGAGGAATGTCCGGAACAAGTTTCCTCGCCCCATCGAGCACCTCTTCAAGTCCCTTCATCGTTGTAGAGGTATCTTCCAAATCGGTCTGCGGCGTGGAGGTCGGACCGATGAGCAGATTATGCTCGGCAGTGCTTGCAACGGTGATTCCTTTTCCCTTCGTGCTCGGACAGGCGAAGAAGAATCCCTTCACGAGGTGTCCCACCGTTTTGTCCGTGATAAAATACTCCCCTCTGGTGGGCCGGATGCGCACGCTCTCTTCTCCGGCCATCCGGGAGATCTCCCCCGCATGAACTCCCGCCGCATTGATCACCACCGGTGCGAGAAAGCGTCCCTTGGTCGTCTCGACACC
>NZ_JARKPW010000084.1:0-8243 GCF_029975095.1 Aminiphilus sp. | reverse complement strand
ATCAAGGTGCAGAACAGGACAGGGAACCCCGAGTTGGGGTCGGTGCTTGCCATCAGCAGCGGCGTTTCGCAGGGAGAGATCGGTCGGTTTCCCCATGTCACTGGCCCTTGCGAGAAGATCGCTGAAGCCCTAGGGTGTCGGGGAGCGGTCAACATCCAGTGCCGTTTCGCGAGGGAGAGGGTCTACGTGTTCGAGATCAATCCCCGCTTTTCCGGAACGACTTCACTCAGGGCTATGGTGGGGTACAACGAACCGGATGTGCTCATCCGGAAACATCTTCTCGGAGAAGAGGTCACGCCGCGGTTTCCCTACCGGGAGGGGCGGATCGTTCGAGGGCTTTCGGAAGTACTTCTCCCGGGTGGTGACATCCCCCATGCCTGAACACGGAGAAATGGCATTCCCCTCTCCTTTGGGAGAGGCTTGGCATGTGGGGGAACTTCCCTTTTTCGTGCAGTGCCAGGATGTTCCGAATAACTCTCTTTTCGGATTGCCGGACCGGATGCCTTTCGTTCTTGAATGCGATTCCGGCACGGGAACCCTGCGACAACGTCGGAACGACGAGGTGGAGCGGGCTCTGGAGAGGGCGTATTCTTTCGGATCACTCATCACCGGGACCATGGATGATACGGGGATCGGACGTCGGTACGCCGAGGATTTTCTCCGGTTCTTCCTTGATTCGGTCGGGAGCGATCTGCGGGGCAAGCGGATCCTGGAGGTCGGCTGCGGAACCGGCTATTTCCTCTCCTTGCTGCAGGAGCGGGGTGCCGATGTCCTTGGAGTGGAGCCAGGGCCACAAGGGCAAAGAGGCGGAGAGAAGTATGGTGTTCCGATAGTGCGGAACTTTTTCCCCTGCGAGGAGGTCCGCGGAGGGTTCGACGTTGTTGTTGCCTATGCGGTTTTGGAACACATGACGGCCCCGGAGGTTTTTCTCAAGGCGACCGGTGGCTTTCTGAACGAAGGCGGTTGCCTCTTGCTTGCGGTTCCTGACTGTGAACCCTATCTGGGGCAGGGCGATATCTCTTGCCTGCTGCACGAGCATTGGAGTTATTTTGCGAAAAAGACACTTGCCCGGGAACTTGAGCGGGGAGGATACCGCGCCTCCCGGATTGAACAGGCCGGTTTCGGAGGAAGCCTCTATTGTCGCGCTCTGCCGAAAGGCGATGCATCTGCTCCGGTTAAGTATGACGAGACAGAGGCGAAAACACTCGATGCGGTGCGGGCTCGTTTTTTGGAAAATCTCGCGAGGATGGAACGCCTTTTTCTCGAAATGGGGGTTGCGGGGAACGAGGGGCATACGCTGGGCATTTATGTCCCGGGAAGGATGATCAATACGTTGTCGGTGGCGGAGATCCCGAAACGGCTTTGTCTCCGTTTCTTTGATGACAACCCTCTTCTCGAGAACAAATACTATCCGTCGTTTCCTCAAAAAATCGAGAATTTCGATGATCTCCTTCGTTGTCCTCCGGATTCGGTATTTGTCGCGAGTCGCACTTTCGGAAAAACCATCGAGGAAAGAATCGGAAGTCATTCGGAAAAAGTCCGTCTCATCGGGTGGGATGAGGTGTTTTCGTGAAAAACCGGGGGAACGCGGTGTCTCTACGGCACGGAATCGACGGTGACAACTCATGATGGCTAGAATTGGGGACATGAGGCGGGTTGAGGCTCTCATGCGGCATTCGATCAGAGTTTTCTCCCTTGATCTGGGGAAATTTGTTGTGCTCACGGAGGCCGCCTCGGGTTTTTACGCACTCACTCCCTTGATTGCTGCACTGGCTGGAGCGAAAACCGTTCTTGCATTGACTAGGGATTCCCGATACGGCAGTGCCGCAGAAGTGAAACAGTACACCATGGAGCTTGCACAACACTGGGGTGTGAAGAATCGCCTCGTTGTTCTCGATTCCCGAGAGGATCCGCGCGTCGGCCAGGCGGATATCGTGACGAATCTTGGCTTCGTGAGACCTCTCGATGCAACGTTCATTGCCCGCCTCAAAAGCACGGCGGTCGTTCCTCTCATGTGGGAGACGTGGGAATATCGCCCGAGCGATCTGGATCTGGATGCTGCCCGGAGCAAAGGATTGTGTGTGCTTGGGACCAACGAGCACCATGAAACGTTGAGAACGTTCGACTACATCGGTCATCTGGCTCTGAAAATGCTCTACGAGGTACAGGTCGAGGTCTTCGGATCGCGCATTGCTGTGCTCGGGCGTGGGGAATTTGCGGCGATCGTTGCGAATCTGCTGGAACAGGTGGGCGCTCGGGTCCGTCGGGTTTCCACCGAGGAGGAGCATGCTCCTGCGCCGGAGGTGGTTGAAAAGGCGGTCTCTGATGCCGAGGCTCTCGTTGTGGTGGACCATGAAAGCAAGGGGATGCTGATCGGAGGAGAAGGCGCACCTGTTTCGAGTGCGGCTCTGGCATCGTGGAATCCAGGCGTTGTTGTGGTGCATATCTGCGGAGGTGTCGACAGGGAGGGACTCGTCAATGCCGGGATTCGTTGCTGGCCGGAGGCATTCGCTCCCGTGGGGAGCATGAGTGTGACGACTGAATACCTCGGTCCGCGCCCTCTGGTGGATCTTCACTCGGCCGGATTGAAAGTGGGAGAGATGCTTGCCCTGGAGAGGCGGAAGGGGCTCGGCGCCTTCGATGCGGAGTGTTCCGTCCTGAGGCAATCCGCACTGGCTCAAGGATTTGCGGGGTATCATCCTTTTTCGTGAGGGGGATGGAACTGTGCGCGTGGCGATTTTGGGCAGGACGAGAATGCTGTTGAATACGGGCTGGAAACTGGCATCCGCAGGGCACACTATCCCTCTCGTCGGAACGTGCCGTGAGGCACCGGAATACGGAGTGGGAGTGGGGGATTTTCGAGCCTTTGCCGAAGATGTCGGTGCGGTCTTTTTCGACGATCATCGGATCAATGCACCGGAAGTGACGGCTTTGTTGCGAAATGTGGACGCCGATATCGCCGTGAGTGTCAATTGGTTGACCGTCATCGGACACGAAGCGATTGCCGCATTCGGGAGAGGCATTCTCAATGCCCATTCGGGAGATCTGCCGCGATACCGGGGCAATGCCTGCTCGAATTGGGTTCTCCTCAATGGAGAGCGGCAGATCACGCTCACGGTCCATTTTATGGATCCGGAATCGCTCGATTCGGGACCGATTGTACTCAAGAGACATCGTCCTCTTGAAACGGAGACGACGATTGGTGAAATCTACGATTGGCTGGAGACGACGGCTCCGGAGATGTTTCTGGAGGCGGTGAACGGCCTGGAGGCGGGAACTCTGTGTCCTGTTCCCCAGAATGAGGACCCTCTTGCGTCTCTGCGATGTTATCCCAGGATTCCTTCCGACAGCCTGCTGGACTGGAAGCAGGGGGCAGTATCTCTTATGCGGCTCGTAAAAGCCTCTTCTCGTCCCTTTGCAGGTGCGTATACCCATTGGCAGGGACGAAAACTCGTCGTATGGGACGCAAGGGCGGATTCCTATCCCTGCCCGAGCCTTGCGGTTCCAGGCCAGGTGCTCTGGCGTGACGGAACAACAGGGAATGTCGGTGTGGCAACGGGTGACGGTGTTCTTGTCCTTCGAGTCGTCCAGTGGGAGGGAGAGGAAAAACGTTTTGCGGCGGAGGTGCTTCGGTCCACAAGAGCACGTCTTGGCTTCGTGCTTGATGACGAAGTTGCGGGTTTGCTGTCCGGAATGCGGAATGTGGAGGAGCGTTTAACCGAAATCGAGACGGCGCTGCGTCGTTTGGGGGCGGGATAGGTGTACTGGACGGAACGTATTCTTTCCGAGGCGGAAACGAGAAACAGTGGGACAGAATCCTTGTCCGAAGGAATGAGAGTGATCATCGGTGGCGCCACCTACACGTTCTCCGAAGGAATTCTTCGGCAGGAAAGGCTGTGTCGCGAGGAGCAGGAGCAGACAAAGGAAGCCTTTGGTTTCAAATGGAAAAAGAGGGACACTTACGAATCACCTTCCGTGAAGCGGGCGCATCGGGAGTGGCTCCTGAAGCGCTATTTCGGAGGAGAGTCGTCGGAAATAGCTTCGCTGCTTCATGGCCGTGAGAACTTCCTCGATGCCGGGTGCGGTTCCGGTTTTTCCTCTCTGCTGCTCTTTGGAGACCACCTTGCTTCCGTGCGCTACCTTGGTGTGGACATCTCCAATGCCGTTGATGTCGCCCAACAGCGTTTTGCAGAGAAAGGCCTTCCGGCGGAATTTCTACAGGCGGACCTGACGGACCTCCCCTTTCGCGGCCCGGTATTCGATGTGATTTTTTCCGAAGGTGTTCTTCACCACACGAATTCAACGGAGAATGCCGTGTCCTATCTCGCCGGACTGCTTCGACGAGGAGGGATGTTCCTTTTTTATGTTTACAATAAAAAGGGGCCTGTTCGGGAATTCGTGGACGATTATGTCAGAGACCACATCCGGTCCATGAGCGACCAGGAAGCCTGGGATGCCTTGATGCCACTTACCCGGCTCGGCGCGGCACTCGGAAGGCTGCAGGTCGAAGTGAATGTGCCCGAAGCCCTTCCCTTCCTGGGGATTCCGAAAGGAAGGATCGATATCCAAAGGCTTTTTTATTGGTACGTGATGAAAGCCTATTATCGTCCCGACTGGACGGACGAAGAAATGAACCATGTGAATTTCGACTGGTATCGTCCGTCCAACTGCTGGAGGCAAACCCCGGAGGACGTGACTCGATGGTGCGCGGAGGTGGGGTTGCGGATCCGGAAAATGGACGTGGAGGATGCGGGCATTACGGTCGTGGCGGAGAAGGTGTAATGCGTTTCCGGCAGGGGAGAGCTCTTCCTTTGCTTGGCAGGAAGTCGCTCCATGCGCGTGTCGGGTGATCAACGTGGCCTTCCTGTCCCGGTACGTCGATGCGCTTTCCGCTCCCCGCTCGTCCAGGGGGGCTGCTTCGATTGTCGCGGTGGTTTCTCTTCTGGGGAAAGCCGTGGGCTATGTTCGTGTTGTCCTGATCGCCTATTTTTTCGGTGCCTCGGCGGGGGTGGATGCTTTCTATGTGGCTTGGGGAGCCGTGGTGTTTTTCACGGCCCTGGCGAAGTCCGCAGTGGATATGTCCCTTCTTCCCGAACTCTCCAGGGCGGATGGAGAGGAGACGGGCTCCGGAAAGTCCCTTGTCGCCGCCGTGTGGTGGTTCGCAGCGATTTTTTCTCTGGTCGGGGCCATTGGCGGAATGATTGCGCCGGGAGTGGTCATTCGGCTCTTTGCGCTCGGTTTCGATGCGGAGAGAATTCGTATCGGAGCGGTGATGATCCTCTGCCTGATTCCGTTCGGCGTTGCCGCCGTTCTTCGTCCTGTGGTGGACGCGTGGCAGCTTCATAAAGGGAGAATGGTGGTCCCTGGCGTGGTGGAGGCCCTGTTCAACGTTGTCACCATACCCGTCTTTCTGGGAGGCGTTTTCTTCTGGGGGGTTTTTTCGCTTCCGGTGTCGATGAGCGTAGGCAATGTGAGCCTTTTGCTCCTTTCTTTGTGGATTGCCGGAGATTTTCCGCTCCGCCCCGGGGCCATACCGTGGCGGAGCGTGAAAATGGTGATGAAAGCCGCAGGTGTTGCGGTGGCGGTGGTGGGTATATCCGGCCTCTACCAGGTTACGGACCGTTTTTTCGCCTCAGCGCTGGAAGAAGGTTCCGTTGCTGCCCTGAGCTATGCAGAAGTGATCTTTGCTCTTCCGAATGCCGTGCTTCTTCCCGTGTTGCTTATCGTATATGCAAAGACGTGTTCCTTGTTTGCGGAGAATCCGTCGAGGGCGGAAGATGCGACGAGACAAACTCTCGCTATTGCGTGGGGATATTTTATCCCTATAGGAATGTGTTTTGTTGCGCTGGGGAGACCACTGGTTTCGATATGGTTCGGGTATGGGGCTTTTGACCGGGAAGCGGTAAATTTGGCGGGGGCGTGTCTTTCATTGTATGCGTTGTGTCTTCCTTTCGTAGTTGTTCGCAGCGTTCTTCACCGATATGCGTTGGTCCGACAATCATTAGGGATGGTTGTCTTGTTGAGTGTGGCAGGAGTTCTTTTGAATGCTTTTTTTGATTGGTTTTTGGCGCCACATTTTGGTGCTCCGGGAATTGCAGCGGCGACTACGTGTGTGTCGTTTTCTACAGTTTTACTTTTTCATTGGTACGTTCTTCCATCCGGCTTGAACAGGAGAATGCTACGCTTTTTAGGGATACAGACCTTGATCGCCCTGGCGTGGGGAATTCCTCTCTTCGTGTGGGGACTTCGCTCCGAGCTGCTTCCGTGTGTTGCAGGGATGGCAAGCCTTGCGTTGCATCTCTTTTACGGTGATGCCAGAGGGTTGTTCGGAATACTGCCGGAACAGTGGCGACCTCTGGAAGTGCTTCGTTTCCTGGTGACAAGGGTTCGAAGCGGTGTCTCGGTCTTCAGAAAAACCCAAGGGGAGTAGGAGGACGAAACCATGGTCAGAGTTGCCCTTGTCGGGTGTGGAAGGATCAGCAAGAATCATGTGGAGGCGCTGTCGGGCTTGACCGACGTCGAGCTTGTGGCGTGTTGCGATGTGGTTCCTGCGCGGGCGGAGGCGATTGCCTCGAAAACAGGTTGTGCGGCATATACGGACTATGAAAAAATGCTTCGGGAGGCGCAATGTGATGTGGTGTCCCTCTGCACTCCTTCGGGACTCCATCCTTCGCAGGTGGCGCTTGCCGCAGGATATGGCAGACATGTCCTCTCGGAGAAGCCTTTGGGAATCCGTCTCGGTGATGTGGATGAGGCGATACGGGCCTGCGATGCCGCGGGGGTTCATCTTTTCGTGGTGAAGCAGAACCGTTTCAACCGGACTGTTCGACTGGCACGACAGGCTTTGGAGATGGGGCGTTTCGGAAGAATCTACATGGTTCTTTCCAGTGTACTCTGGGCACGTCCTCAGGAGTATTACGATGCGGCCCGATGGCGGGGAACCTGGGAATACGACGGAGGATGTCTTTGCAATCAGGCGGCTCACTATGTGGATCTTGTGCAATGGATGGGCGGTGCAGTGGAGAGCGTTCAGGCCTACAGCGCCACTCAGGGCCGGCGCATCGAGGCGGAGGACAGCATCGTGGTGAACCTCCGCTTCCGCAGTGGAGCCTTGGGCAGTATCAATGTGACGACCTTGGCGTACCCGAAGAACCTGGAGGGGAGCCTCACGATTCTCGGAGAAAAGGGAACGGTGAAGATTGGCGGCTTTGCCCTGAATCACTTCGAGCGTTGGGAATTCGACGCGGGACATCCCATGGACGAGGAGATACAGAGCGCGGCGACGAATCCTCCGAATGTGTACGGATTCGGCCATCTCGACTACTACAGGCATGTGCTGGAGGTTTTGAACGGGCAGGTCGAGGCGGAAGTCGACGGGCGGGATGGCAGGAAGACGGTGGAACTCATCTGCGCGGCCTATGCTTCTGCTCGAAAAGGCGGGACGCCCTGCCCGCTGCCGCTTGTCGCCGTGTCCTCTTTTTGAGAGAGACATTCTGTCGGTCCGTCGCGAACTTTGGAACGGAAGGGAGCTGAAAAACGCCATGACGCAGTGCGTCGCTCCGGGAGCGATTCTGGGGAAGAACGTCTCTTTGGGATACAACGTGGTCATCGAGGATGAAGTGGTGCTCGGGGACGGCGTGGAGGTGGGGCACAACGTGGTGATCCGTCGGGGTGTGCGGATCGGGGCGGGATGCCGCATCTGCGACAACGCCGTACTGGGAAAGCTCCCCGCCAAGGCCTCCCTTTCCGCCACGACGGGAGAACCCCGGGAGTTGCCTTTCCTCGAACTGGGCGAGGCGGTCACCGTGGGGGCCTGCGCCGTTCTCTACCGGGGGGCCTTCCTCGGGCGCGGCGTCTTCGTGGCGGATCTGGCGAGCATTCGGGAGGATGTGACCGTCGGGGAACTCACCATCGTGGGACGGGGAGTGACCGTCGAGAACAAGGTGCGCATCGGGCGGAAGGTGAAGATCGAGACCGAGGCCTACGTGACCGCTCTGAGCGTTGTGGAGGATTACTGTTTCCTCGCTCCCGAGGTGACTTTCACGAACGACAACTTTCTGGGGCGCACGGAGGAGCGGAAGAAACACTTCGGTGGTCCCACGTTGCGGCGAGGAGCCCGGATCGGCGCCAACGCCACGCTGTTGCCCGGCATCGAGATCGGCGAGGACGCCCTCGTCGCGGCGGGAGCGGTGGTGGTGCGCAATGTTCCTCCCCGGATGGTGGTGGCGGGAGTGCCCGCCCGG
>NZ_JARKPW010000062.1:0-4561 GCF_029975095.1 Aminiphilus sp. | reverse complement strand
GCATCCCCGTGGAAAAGGGAGCGCGCCGCCCCGGAGACCCGGCACGCCTGGTGGCTTCTTCGGCGCGCATCCGGGAGGATCTGGGATGGGAACCTCGCTACACGGCTCTGGATGCCATCGTGGAAACGGCCTGGCGATGGCACGGAAAACGGTGGGGGTAGGTTTTTCGTGAGCGTCGAGGACGGAATCGACTCCCTCCGGAACACTTCCGAGGCCGTTTCCACCGCCGACGCGACGCAGGCCATCCGCGCTCTGGTGGCCGCGGGGAAGTCCTGCGGTCTTCTGGGCGAGCTGGACGACCTGGCCACGACGAATGCCCTTTTCGCCCTCTTCGGTCTCGACGAGCCCGACGGGGGTGATGCGGCGGATCTTTCGGACTTGGATGTCCTGGAGAACATCGAACTTCTCCGTCGGTTCGCCCTTGGACGAAAGCTGCACCATCTGGATTTGCCGCCGGAGAAGTTCGTGAGCCGTGTCATGGGGTACCTTACTCCCCGTCCGTCGGAAGTGGTGGAGGCCTTCCGGCGCCGATTCGATCTGGAGGGGGCCCGGGCGGCGGTGGACTGGTTCTACCGCTTTTCCCAGAATACGCGTTACGTCCGTGCGGATCTGGCTGCTCGGGATCTCACGTGGACCGCGCCCACGCGCTACGGTGAACTGCAGATCACCATCAACCGCTCCAAGCCGGAAAAAGATCCCCGGGACATTCGTGCCGCGGGGGAACGATCTGCCGCGGGAGGTTACCCCCGGTGTGTCCTCTGCGTGGAGAACGTGGGCTATGCAGGACGTCCCGGTTTTCCCGAGCGGAGCAACCATCGGCTGATCCCCCTGGACCTGGCGGGAGAGCGATGGTTTTTGCAGTTCTCACCCTACGTCTACTATCCGCAGCACTGTATTCTCCTCTCGGAAGAACATCGCCCCATGCGTATCGACGAGGACACCTTCGAGCGTATTCTCGCCTTCCTCCAGCGTTTTCCGCACATGTTCCTCGGCTCCAACGCGGATCTCCCTATCGTGGGCGGATCCATCCTCAGCCATGATCACTTCCAGGGAGGTGTCTGGCACTTTCCCATCGAGACGGCCTCCGTCCTGGAACAGTGGCGTCTTGGGGAGATTGCCGCGGAAATTCTCCACTGGCCTCTTTCCACCCTGCGGCTTCGGGGGCGCGACTCGGAGGAACTTGTTCGACTGGGAAGCTCGTTGCTCCGGGCCTGGCGCGACTATGAGGACCCGGAGCGTGGGATTCTCGCCGAGGGGCTGTGGAATGGAAAGCGGGAGCGCCACAACACGATCACCGTTATCGGAAGGCGCAGGAATGAGGCGTTCGAGCTGGACCTGGTGCTGCGGAACAACCGCTGCGACGAAACGCACCCTGACGGTATCTTTCATGTTCATGCGGACAAACACCATATCAAGAAGGAGAACATCGGACTCATCGAAGTCATGGGGCTGGCGATTCTGCCACCTCGTCTCGAGGCGGGGTTGGACAGAATGGTCTCCCTGCTGTGCGGGGAATTGCCCTTGGCTTCCCTGGCCGATGATTTTCCGCATCGTGCCTGGGCGAAGGACCTTCTCGCCCGGGTTGGTCGGGTTGCGGACCGGACCGGCGCCTGGACGATCCTTCGGCGCGACGTGGCCCGGATTTTTGCGGAGGGGCTGGAGGACTGCGGTGTCTTCAAGCCCGACGAGGAGGGACTGCGGGGATGGCGGCGCTTTCTGGCCGCCTGGAAGGCCCGGTGCGATGGGATGTGCTGCACGGACGCGGAGACGTCGCACGAAGCCGCGTTGAAAGGGGGGGCATCCGCCACAGAGAGGATGGAATAGCCTGAAGATTCCGCAGGGACTCGCGAAACTCCGTTGACGAAGCGTTTCTTCCGCTCCCGAAGAGCCGTTGAGCGCAGGAAAGTGCGCAGAGAGGGTGCGGGAGCAAGGGTCGGGAAATTCCGATGACCATGTGAGGAGGGTGTTTCCGAAATGAGACGTTCTTTTCTGATCGTTGCAGTCGGTCTTCTCGCGGCGGTTCTGCTCGGTGCGTCGGCGTTCGCCGCCGACGACGCGGCAAAGAAGGTCTACTATTCCCTGTACGACAACAGCGACATGTTCATCTCCCTTGTGCGGAACGCCATCGAGGCGGAGGCCAAGGAACAGGGGCTTCCCACCGTTCCCGCGGACGCTCAGAAGGACCAGAACCGGCAGCTCAGCCAGATCGAGCAGTTCGTCGCCCAGGGGGCCCAGGTGCTCGTCATCAACCCCGTGGACGCCACCTCCGCCCCGGCCATCATCGACGCGGCCAAGGGGAGAAAACTCATCCTCTTCAACAAGCGCCCCGAGGACAAGTACATCGACGGCAAAAACACCTTCTACGTGGGTTCCGACGAATCCGTCGTGGGTCCCATTCAGGCGGAGATGATCGATGCCTACTTCAAGGCGAAGGGCGTGGACAAGAAGGGCGGTCTCAAGTACGTACTCTTCATGGGTGAGCCCGGCCACGAGGCCACGGTGAAACGAACCGCGGGCGTGAAGAAGGGGCTTGAGGATCTGGGCTACAAGCTCGAAGCGGTCTACGAGGACACCGCCATGTGGTCCCGCGCCGAAGCACAGAACAAAATGCAGACCATCGTGGCGAAGAACTTCGACGTGGTGATCTGCAATAACGACGAAATGGCCCTGGGAGTCATCGAGGCGCTCCGCGCCGCGGGCAAGCTCGAAAGCGTGCCCGTCGTCGGTGTGGATGCCACTCCGGACGGACAGGCTTCCGTCAAGAAGGGCGAGATGATGGGCACGGTTCTGCAGGACGCGGACAAGCTGGGGCGCACCCTTGTGCTTCTCCAGCTCGACCTGATGGCCGGCAAGGAGCTTCCCCCGGAGACGAGCATTCCCTTCCGGAAGGTCACCAAGGAAGACCTGTAATCCTTCGAGTTGCCCGGTGCTCGGTGTGCGGGGGACGGCTCCGCCCGTCCTCCGTGCACCGCTTCGTATTTGCAATTCCGTCTGCGTCAGCGTGACGACGGAGCGAAGGCAAGGAGGTGTCAGCCGTGAGCGACTACACTCTGGAAGTGGAGAATCTTTCCAAGGCATTTCCCGGCGTCCAGGCCCTGGACGGCGTGAGCCTCCGTGTCCGCCCGGGACATGTCCACGCCGTGATGGGGGAGAACGGCGCGGGAAAATCCACCCTGATGAAGTGTCTTCTCGGCCTCTACCGCCCGGATTCGGGGCGTATCCTCTTCAAGGGAGAGGAGCTGCGCATCCCCCATCCCTCCGTGGCGCTCGCAAAGGGAATCGCCATGATCCATCAGGAACTCAATCCCGTGGCGGAGCGCCCCGTCATGGAGAACATCTGGCTCGGCAGGTTTCCAAGGCGGCGCTTCGGGCCGCTTTCCTTCGTGGATGCCGAGGCGATGCACGTGCGTACCAGGGCCATCTTCGAGGATCTGGAGCTGAACCTCGATCCCCGCGAGAGGGCGGGCAATCTCACCGTGGCGAAAATGCAGATGATGGAGATTGCCAAGGCAGTCTCCTACAACTCGGAGCTGCTCATCATGGACGAACCCACCTCGTCCCTCACGGAAACCGAGATCGCCCAGCTCTTCAAGATCATCCGGCGTCTTCGGTCCCAGGGCGTGGCGATCATCTACATCTCCCACAAGATGGAAGAGATCTTTCGCATCTGCGACGAGGTCACGGTCCTTCGGGACGGCAAGTTCGTGGGGGAGCGGGACGTGGCTTCCCTCACCATCGAGGAACTCATCCGTATGATGGTGGGACGGGAACTCACGAGCCTTTTCCCCAAGCAGGACGTCCCTCTCGGGGACGTGCGTCTTCGAGTGGAGGGGCTTTCCTCTCCGGGTGCCTTCGAGAACGTCACCTTCGATCTCCGCAGGGGTGAGATCCTTGGCTTCGCGGGGCTTGTGGGAGCAGGACGGACCGAACTCATGGAGACCCTCTTCGGCCTTCGTCCCATCTCGTCGGGACGCGTTCTCATCGACGGCGGGGAGATCCGCATCCGCAGTCCACGGGACGCCAAGCGGGCGGGGCTCGCCTTTCTCACCGAGGATCGACGCAGCACAGGTATCATCGGCGTGGGAAGCGTGACGGACAACACCATCATCGCCAATCTGCTTTCCTACGTGAAAAAACCGCTGCGGCTGCTTGATTTTGCTCGCATTCGCACCGACACCAGGGAATACAACGAACGCCTCCGCACCCGCACTCCGAGTTACGAGACCCGCATCCAGAACCTGAGTGGAGGCAATCAGCAGAAGGTTCTCGTGGCCCGGTGGCTCCTCACCCGGCCGGACATCCTCATCCTCGACGAACCCACCCGCGGCATCGACGTGGGAGCCAAGGCGGAAATCCATGCGATCATCTCCGAGCTTGCCGCGGAGGGGAACTCCATCCTCCTCGTCTCCTCGGAGCTGCCGGAGATTCTGGGCATGAGCGACCGTATCGTGGTCATGCACGAAGGCAGACAGACCGCCATTCTGGAGCGGAAGGACGCCTCTCAGGAACTGGTCATGAAATACGCCACCGCGGTGTGACGAAAAGGGGAATCCTCATGAAA
>NZ_JARKPW010000059.1:0-3899 GCF_029975095.1 Aminiphilus sp. | reverse complement strand
GGTTCGATCCGGAGCGGGTTCACCGCGACCGCTGGTAGCCGGGACAGGATCTTTCACGGCCCACGGTGCACGATGCACGGCGCCGCGGGAGCTGCAGCGGCTCTTCAGCGCCTTCAGCTCCCTCGCGGCGCGCACACAAGGAGGACGAGATCATGCCCATGCTCGACGCGGGAGTGTTGCAGTTCGACGTGACCATCGGCGACAAGGGGGCGAACTTCGCCAGGGTGGAGGCGCTGCTCGCCGCGGAGGCGGCAAAGGGGGCGCTCCCCCGGGTGCTGGTGCTGCCCGAGCTGTGGAGCACCGGCTACGCCCTGGAACGCATCGGCGAGCTGGCCACCCCGGGCGGCGAGGCCGAGGCGGCCTTTCTCGGGGAGCTGGCCCGGAAATACGGCCTGTGGTTCGTGGGAGGAAGCGTCCTCGCCTCCGTTCCCGGAGGCTACGCGAACCGCGCCCAGGTGATCGACCCCGAGGGCCGTCTCGTCGCCACCTACGACAAAATCCACCGCATCCGCCTTATGGAGGAGGACCGCTACTTCCTGCGGGGCAATGCCCGGTGCCGCTGCGACATCGACGGCGTTCCCTCGGGGATCCAGATCTGCTACGACATCCGCTTCCCCGAACTCTCCCGGCGGCTCGCACTGGAGGGCGCCACGGTGCTCTTTGTGAGCGCCGAATGGCCGTCCCTCCGCATCGCCCACTGGAGCCTGCTGCTCCGCGCCCGGGCGGTGGAGAACCAGCTCTTCGTCGTGGCCTGCAACCGCTGCGGCGAAAGCCGGGGCACCCCCTTCGCGGGAAAGTCGGTCATCCTCGATCCCTGGGGAGAGCCTCTCTGGGAGGCGGGCGGCGACGAGACCCTCGGCCGGGCCGTCCTCGACCTGGAGAAGGTGAAGTCCTTCCGGGAGGGGCTTCCCTGCTTCGACGACCGCGCCCCGGATCTGTACTGACCCGCCGCGGCAATGGAGCATGTGCCTTGTGTGAAGCCGATGCCCGCGAAGGGGGGAAGATTCGTGATTGACTACGAAAAACTCGAAAAGTCCTTTGAACATCTCGCCCGGCAGTACGAGAACTACCGTGACATGGACGACCGCCCCTCCCTGTCCGATCTGGACCGCGAGGCGATCCGGGAATCGGTGGTCCAGCGTTTCGAGACCTGTTACGATTGCCTGTGGAAGGTGCTCAAGCGTCATCTTGTGGAGGAACTGGGGCTTCCGGAGGTGCCGAACAGCCCGAAGCCGCTGTTCCGTGTCGCTTTCGAGAACGCGCTTCTCCCCGAGGGTGTGGAGCCGTGGCTGCGGTACGCCAATGCCCGGATCGGCGCCGCCCACGACTACTCCGGAGACAAGGCCGCCGAGGCGCTCGCGATGATGGCGGAGTTTCTCGGGCACGCGGAGGCGCTTTTTCATCGCCTGGCGGGCGGCGGCGGCTCGCCGATGACGACGCGGCTTCCCGGCGTGACTCCCGAACAGGAGGCATTGCTGCGGAATCTGCTGGCGCGCTGTCTGCCGGGGCGGGAGGTGTGGGCCTTCGGCTCCCGGGTCAAGGGAACGTCCCGTCCGGCTTCGGATCTCGATCTGGCGATCCTGATTCCTCCGGGGGGCGATGTCCGGCTGGCCGCGCTCCGGGAGGCGCTGGAGGAGTCGGACCTTTCCTTTCGGGTCGATCTGTTGGAGTGGGAAAGCCTGCCCGAGTCCTTCCGGCGGGAGATCGCCGGGCATGGGGTGCGCCTGCAGGAGGCGGAGCCCGGGATGGAGAAAGGCTCGTGACCCCCGCGGCGGGGCTTTTCCTGTTCCGGGACCAGGCGGAGCACTGGTACCGCGCGGGCGACGTGGAATGCGGCGAGAGGGAGTTCCTGATCCAGGACCCCGACGGCTACCTGCTCCGCTTTTCCTCAGGGCCGGGCGAAGGTCCGGCTCGGGCCGAAGCCCCGCCTCTCCCGCCATTTACGTCCTTCCCTCTCCTTCTCCTTGTTCTTCTTCTTTTTCTTCCCCTTCTGCTTCTGCCGTCGCCGGGCCTGTCGTCTCCGGCGTCCGCGGCGCCCCTGGAGAAGGTGGCGCTCCAGCTCAAATGGACCCACGCCTTTCAGTTCGCCGGGTATTACGCGGCGCTGGAACAGGGGTTCTACCGCGAGGCGGGACTCGACGTGGAGATCCGGGAGGCCCGGCCCGGCACGGACCCGGTGGCGGAGGTGACGGAGGGGCGCGCCTCCTTCGGCGTGGGGGCGAGCGGTATTCTCCTCGCTCGTGCGGCGGGTCGGCCCGTGGTGGCTCTGGCGGCGGTGTTCCAGCATTCCCCCCTGGTGCTCGTCGCCCGGAAGGACGCGGTCGTCCGGGGCGTGACGGACCTGTCGGGCCGGCGGATCATGCTCGAACCTCAGTCGGAGGAGCTGCTGGCCTTTCTGCGGCGTGAGGGGCTTCCTCCGGACGCGGTCACCCTGGCGGAACACAGCTTCGACTACCGGGACCTGCTCGAAGGGCGCGCGGAGGCCATCTCCGCCTATTCCACCTACGAGCCCTACTTTCTCGACCGGGAGCACGTGCCCTTCGTCCTCTACACGCCCCTCGACGCGGGCATCGATTTCTACGGCGACGTGCTCTTCACCTCCGAGGCGGAACTCGCCGCGCATTTCGACCGGGTTCGGGCCTTCCGCGAGGCGAGCCTCCGGGGGTGGCGCCACGCCATGGCGAACCCGGAGGAGGCGGCCAGACTGGTGAGCACCCGCTACACCTCACCGGACATGCTGGAGTTCCACCGCTTCGAGTGGCGCCAGATGGTCCCCCTGCTCCGCATCGACGCCGTTCCCCCGGGGGAGATGACCGTCGTGCGCTGGCAGCACATCGCGGAGGTCTACGCCGATCTCGACATGCTTCCCCGAAGCTTTTCCCTGGAGGGCTTTCTCTACGGCCCGGGCGTTTCCGCCGAGGCTCCCTGACTTCCTGATCCCTCTGAGACGCGGCGGAGCACTTGCCGTCGTTCTCCATCCTGTTCTCTACGGCTGTTCCGGGGGCGCGATCCGGAGTCGGCGCGTTTTTTCGGCGGACTCTGCCGATCGGACGGGCGCGACGAGATCCCTCGGAGGGGAAACCCGCCGCCGCCTTAGCGCTCGCTCCGGAAGCGCCGTGTGGAACTCGCTTTTGGATCCGGCCGCCGAATTCCGTGACGGCCTTTTTCGCACAACGTGACGCACACGACCCGAAGCAGCCCCGGCGGAGACGCTCTCCGCCGGGGCCTTCGTCCTTCGCTTGCCTGCCTTTCTTCTCCTGCCTGTCGGTCTTCGCTTGCTTACCTTGCTTGTCTTGCCTGTCGATCTTCTCTTGCTCGCCTTGCTTCTCTTGCTTGCCTTTCTTCTCTTGCCTGTTTTGCTTGTTCTCTTTCTTTGCTTGAGTCGGAATCACAGGGGCGCTCCCCGGAGGGGGCATGGCGTGAAAGACACAAACCGGTCCGACAGGATTCGAACCCGGGGGCGTTCGCTGATGCGGAGTCCCAAGGGGCACTAGGTCAAGTGCATTTATTTTGTTCGTGAATAAGGTTAATTATTCACGTGATTTTTGACGCACGAAAGGTTGCTTCGTATTTCTTTTTTGGTAGAGCGTTGTGTGTGCATTGCCTTGACGCTCCTTTGGCTCTGTTTTAAAATGATGTTTGCGAGGATGCGGCAAGGTGGTTTTTCGCCGCGTTGCGTGCAGACCCGACCGCTGTCCATCTTTTTCCGGGCACCACTCGGGTTTTTTGTAACTAAGGAAGAAAAAGCGCGGAGCACGCGTGTAAAGGTCTCTTTCGTGGAGCGCGGCAGAGCATGGCCGCATTTTTCTCACCAATGAAGGCGACAATATATCGTCTTTTTAATATTTTTCTGTCGTGTTTTCCCTGGTCGTCCCTGGTTATCCCTGGTCGTCCCTGGT
>NZ_JARKPW010000056.1:0-11390 GCF_029975095.1 Aminiphilus sp. | reverse complement strand
AAACCGATGTCGCACCCCCGCACATTTTCCCGCACATTTTTCGCGAACTCCTCCACCACGAGTTTCTCTTCTATCTCACTCACGCCGGGGGCACAGTTCACCTTGAACATCACCGCCGAGAGCCACCGCTTGTAGCGTGCGTCCCGGGAAAGTTCCTCCAGGCCACGGATGGCGAGGTAGGCCTCGTTGTAGAGACCGGTCCGCTCGTCGCGAAGGGGGCGTCGGCGGCGATCCTCGACGGGAGCCGGTTCCGGAGCTGTGCGAGGCGGCACGAGAAAGAAGAGGAGCACCTCCTCCTCGGGGAAAAAAACCTGTTCGATCTCCCAGGGGAGATCATCCAGGATGACCTCCGTTTTATCCAGCGGAAGAAGCCTCTCCACTCTCTGGGCAAGCAGGTTCTCCCCGCCCGAGGAGGAGTACAGGTCCGCGAAGGCGGGCGAAACACTCTGGACAGCGCCGCTTTTGTCCGTCACCAGGACGGGAAGGGGCGTGCGTTCGACAAGGGTTTTCCAGGTCACCCCCGGGAAGGATCGGACATGCCCCCCGCTCTCGCCGGTTACGGAAGAAGCCTCTCCGATCCCTTCGGGGTGAGACACCACATCGTACAGGGAAAGGAGAAGTGCGACAAGAACTGACGCGACACCCGCCCACGTCACAAGGGCCGGAGTACCCCAGGCCAGGGAGAGGAACGCCACGAGAAGCCCCTGGCAGAAGAGTTGAAGCTGCAGGAGGCGCGTTCGTTTTCCACTGAGGAGCAGAGACCCGTAGGCAATGCTCCCGATGAGATACGCGAGGAGAAAGAGCCCCCACAGCGGAGCGGGAAGGGACACCCTCGCCTCGGCGTTTCTGAGCACGCCGAGGAACAGGAGCAGCGGAAAGGAGACAAAGGGAGGGACCAGCACATAATCGCCGACCCGGTTCACCACGGGGCCTCTTTCCGGATTCCGCAGCCTCGCCGAAACGCCACGTGCGTCACCTCCTCAGGAATCTTCGCCGCACTCGCACGTCATCGCTACACTCGATTTCCCGCGAGAGGCATCGCAACGCCACACGCGGAAAAAAGGGTGTCGCGGCGTACGGCACCGCGGCACCCTTGTCCCGAACATTTTCCGACAACTAGAACATCAGCGGTCCTTCAATCTCTCCCCGGAGAGCATTGTACCTCACGAGAGCCTTGTCCATGTGGCTCCGCTCCATGGCCGCCAGATCCGTGAAAAGCTTTTTCGCCTCGCCTTCGGCGTGGCGCTCCATTTCCTCGTACAGTTCCGCGGCCCGCATCTCCGAGAGATACGCCGTGGAGGCGATGCGCAACAGGGAGTAGAAATCCTTGAATTCGTCCGCCTGCACTCGAAGGGCGGGGTCCACCACGAGGGACGGGTCGATGGAAGGTTCTTCGCCGAAGAGGCGGAGATAATAGGCCGTCAGCGACTTCCGGTGCTCGTCTTCCCACTCCGTAAGTTCCTCCAGCTCGCTCCGCAAATGACCCGCCTTGGTGTTTTCCGCCCATTTTCCGTAGAACTCGCTCGCCTGGATTTCCGCGTGAATGGCATACCGAAGTGCACCCTTCATGTCGAACACTTTCTGACCCATCTTTGAGAACCTCCTTTCGGGACTGTTCTGCGTTTTCGATTATAGGCATTGCGAATCCCTCTTTGCAAGGGCAGCCTCGTTGGAATTGCCTGAAGAATTCTTTCTCCGGAATTCCCTGCCCTTCCGACGCTCCGAGACTGTTGTGACGTTCTTTCCCCCTCCGGGAAATGCCGGAAACGTGTGTCCACATCGCCGGCCCCTTCGAAACGAAACCTTCGCCTCTGCACAACGCTCCATGATGCGCTGGAGAAAATTGCTCCCGTCGCCCGGAAATGAGCCGTCACCCCGGCATGATCCTGCCAATCGGCCACAAAAAGTGATTTTCGGGAACAACCTGTCAAACGACATCAGAAATCGCCCCCTCGACGACATGAAGAAACGGCCCACTTCAGTCGCAAACGAATATGAACCGGACGAGACATCAACGCCCTTCGTCAAACCAGCTTGTCCTCCTGTACGTCACATCTTCGTGCCTGCTCCATACGGTGTTTTCCCGCAACCGAAAGATCTCTCCCCGGACAATCGACACCGTGCCGTGCTGGAGGGGGCGGTCGAGGATGACGGCCGCCGAAACCGGAACGACCTTTTTCCGCAGCACGACGCGAGCACCTCTTCGCGCGGGCGGGATGCGGAACACTTCGCGTCGGAGGCATGCTTTCACGAGCCGTCCGTGTCATTTCCATCCACTCCACTCCCGCCCTTGCGGCGGCATTCCCGAAAAACCGCCGGGACATCTCCGCGTGTGCGCTTTCGGAGGGCGGCATGGGTTACAATGAAAACGGAATATCAAGAAACCGCTGTCCTTTCCGCGGTTTGGAGGTGTCTCATGTCCGACCTGTCTCGGGAGGAATCGTTTTTTTCTCTCGTCTTTTCCGAGTGCCCCCTGGCCATGGCGATTCTCCGGGGAGACCGGATTGTTTCCGCGAACAGCGCGTTCGCATCCCTCGCAGGCTATTCCGGGCACGAACAGTGCTCGGGCGAGTCCGCTCCGTTTCTCCTGCCCGAAATCGTGCCTTTCCTCATACTCGAAGAAACGGCAACAAGGGGGCAAAGCATCGATTCCGACACACTCTTTTTTCCGGGTCACTTGCATCGACAGGATGGAGAGCCCCTGGCAGTGGGTTTTTCCGTGACCGCGCTTCCACCCCGTCACTCCGACGGAGCGGGGATGACGCTTCTCCTCCTCCGCAACAACACGGCGTGCTCCGGAAGAGCTTCCTTCTCGGACCCGTCCATGGCGACACTCTTCCGGTCCATCGTCGACGAGGCGGACACGTTCATCCTGCGCTGGTTGGCGGATGGAACCATTCTCTTCGCAAACGCTTCCTACTGCACATATCGGGGACTGTCTCCCAAGGACATCGTGGGGCGGTCCGTCTTCGAGTTCGTCCCACCCCACGAACGGGAGAACCTGCGGTGGATCACCACGAGTCTCTCTCCGGAGCGTCCCACCTTCACCAGGGAGATCTGGGCGTACCACCAGGGGAAAAAACGCTGGCAGGAATGGACGCAGAAGGGGATCTTCGATTCCTCCGGCCACTGCGTGGAAATCCAGGAGATCGGCCGGGACATCACGGACAGGGTTCGCGCCAAGCACGAACTCGAACAGCTCTCCCGGGACCTGGAGGGAAAGATCACCGAACGCACGGTGGAACTCGCGGATCTCAACAGGGCGCTCCTCGCGGAAATCGGCGAACGCGAGGAGATTCAGCAGCGCCTGGAGCGCGAACAGCGCACGCTCGCCTTCATTCTCGACAACACGCCCAACGGCGTGGCGTTCTTCGACGGCAGAACCATCTCCTACGTGAACAGAGAGTTCACGGCCCTCACGGGATATTCACTGCAGCACCTCGGCTCCATTCGGGAGTGGTGCCGCCGTTTCCGCCCCGCGGACGAAGAGAACTCCCTGTGCGAGCAATTCTGGGAGGGGTACCTCGGCGACCCGGCACCCTATCCGGTGGTTCTCTCCATACACTGCCGCAATGGGGAGATACGGGACATCGAATTCCGGGCCTCGCTTGCGTCGGCGGACGCGCTCCGCGTGATTATGCTCGAGGACGTGACAGAACGGAAGCGCAACGAACGGCATATCGCAAAAGCGCTGAAATACCAGCAGGAACTCACGGACACCCTCGCCTCCGTCCTGGAGAACGCCCCCTACGGCATCGTCGTCACCGACGGCAGGGAGATCATCCTGGTGAACCCCGAGTTCACCCTCATGACGGGCTACACAAGACAGGATCTGCCCAACAGGAACGCATGGTTCGCCGCGCTGCACTCCGTCACGGAAGAGGAGGCGGTTCCCTCCATCGACTATTGGGAGGTCATAAACGCCGAACCGGAGAGTGTCATCGCTCCCATCCGCTGCAAAAGCGGCGAGCGGAAAATCGCCGAATTCCGGAGATCCCGCTCGCTGGAAAACGGCTCCTTCGTCATCATCGTCTCGGACATCACGGAACGGCAGCGCTTCGCCGAGGAGCTGGAAAAGGCACTACAACGGGAGAAAGAGCTGAACGAGCTCAAGAACACCTTCATCTCCATGGTCTCCCACGAATTCCGCACACCCATGAGCACGATCCTCTCCGCCGCGACGATCCTCGACCGTCATGGCGAATCCCTGAAGAAACCACAGATCGAGCGCTATGTAGAGAGCATTCGTCAGGGAATCTTCCAGATGGAACATCTTCTGGGAAATATCATCGAGGCGGGACGGGTCGAATCGGCGAATCTCACCTGTCTGCCCAGGCATGTGGAGCTTCGACCGCTCCTCGCCGCCGTCGTCGCCGATGTGGAAGCCGTGCTCAAACAGAAAGGGCGCATCGAGACGACCTGCGAAGAGGATCCGGAGCACCCTTTCGTCGTCGACGTGGACCTTCTTCGCCCCATTCTGACGAACCTGCTCTCCAACGCCATCAAATATTCCCCCGAAACGACGACGGTCTTCTGCGGAATCCGCCGGCAGGGAGAGGCGCTTCGCCTGGACGTCAGGGATTCGGGCATCGGCATTCCGCAGGAGGACCTCGGCAGGCTCTTTCATGTCTTCAACCGGGGACGCAATGTAGGAACCGTCCGCGGCACGGGACTTGGACTGGCCATCGTGAAACGCTGCGTCAGCGCCCACGGAGGAACCATTTCCATCGACAGCGTCGTGAACGAAGGGACCGTCGTGACCGTGCTTCTGCCCGCCGGCGGCGGCTCCTCAAAGGGGGAAGAGGGAACGCCATGAAAAACAGAATTCTTCTCATCGAGGACGAAGGTGAGTTGCTCGCGAACGTGGGGGATCTGCTGGAACTCGAGGGGTACACGGTCCTCAAGGCCGCTTCGGGGGAGGAAGGAATCCGGCTCGCCAAGGCGGCCCTTCCCGACCTGATCGTCTGCGACATTCTCATGCCCGGCGTGGACGGATACGGTGTCCTGAAAACCCTTCGGGACAGCCCCGCCACGGCGGACATTCCCTTCATCTTCCTCACCGCCAGGGCAAGGGCTGCGGACGTCCGCAGCGGTATGGAACGGGGAGCCGACGACTACGTCACGAAGCCCTTTTCGGGGGAGACCCTCCTCCGGGCCGTTGCGGCGCGGCTCACACGGCAGACGCTCCAGGAAAGCGCCACGGCCGCCCGATATGAGGAACTGCGGGGCAACCTCTCCAGGGCGCTTCCCCACGAACTCTTCACACCCCTCACCATTCTGCGCGCCAACGCGGAACGCCTCCGGGACGAGTGGGAACACATGGACAACGGACAGAGAAACGAACATCTGGACGCCATTCTGCGTGCTTCGGACCGCCTCTGTCGGATCACGAAGAACAACCTGCTCTACGCACGACTGGAGATCGCCCACAAGGACGCGACGTACCGCCGTCGATTCCTCCAGGGAGAAACGCTCTCCTTCCGACAGAGCCTTTCCGGCGTGGCGGACCGTACCGCCGCAGAACACGGTCGTACCTCCGACCTGTCCCTCCGGATCGACGCGGACGCGACGCTTCCCGTCGTGGACGAGCATTTCCGCAAAATCGCGGAGGAACTACTCTCCAACGCCTTCAAATTCTCTTCTCCGGGAACGGCGGTGACCGTCAGGGCAACCGTCGGGGAAGGGGTGTTCCGCCTCTCCGTCCACGATGAAGGAAGCGGCATGACATCCTCCCAGGTAGAGCGCATCGGCGCCTACGTGCAGTTCGACCGGCAGTTTCTGGAACAACAAGGAGCCGGGCTGGGGCTGATCCTCGCCAAGCGCCTTGCGGAGCTGCACCGAGGCACCTTCAGCGTGGAGAGCGCCCCCGACGAGGGAACCACGGTCACGGTAGTCCTGCCACTGAAGCGGCGACGCCCCCGGGCCGGCACTTCCGCCGGAGAGGTGCTTCCCTCCAGGTCCTGAGACGCAGGTCCGAAAAAAGAACGACGCTCACCAAAGCCGGAAGGAAGCGAGCGCCCGGAGCCATCCGTAGAAGATGTCGATCCGCGACGGAACAAGCGCGAAGACCGCAAAGGAACCCATGGGGATCACCGAGCGAAGGACGCGGAAAATGCTGAGTCCCGGATCCTTTCTGGCAATGACGCCCAACGCCCCCTCGCAGAGGAGAAACCCCAAGGCGTAGTAGACCCAGCGCGTCGCGCCGGGCTGCTGTGCATACTCCAACACCTTGAGGACCGAGAAGGCGGACCAGGCGCTCTGGATGTAGATCTCCAGAATCAGGAGCAATCCGCTTCCGAGAAGCAGAGGCAGGCGTTCCACCGAAAAACCGCTCTTTCTCGCCGCCACGTCTACGCTCTCGGCAAGGGGCTTCCGCGGCTGCGTGGACGCCTCGGGGGCGAGAAAAGCCTGGCAGCGCTCCACGAGAGAGACGACGCCTCTGAGATAGAGCACCGGAAAAGCCACCGCCGCGAGGCCGAGGGTAAGAAGGAACGTGAGAAAATGCACGGTCTTCCCTCCTACTGCTGCCCGTAGGCGGCGAACTTGGCGAGGACCGGCTCCATTTCCCCCTCGGAGAGGATCCGGGGCTCGCCGACACAGCGCGTCCGGTAGTACACTTGGGCGACGAACTCGATCTCCTCCGCAGTCGCGAAGGCTCTGGACAGAGTGGAACCGACGGCGAGAAGACCGTGATTTCCCAGGAGCACCGCGTTCCCCTCTCCGAGGGCCGATGCGGCACTCCGGGCCAGTTCGTCCGTGCCAAAGAGCACGTAGGGGATACAGGGCACGCGTTTCCCCGCGAACCCCACCAGATAGTGCACGGGGGGAATCTCCCAGCCGAGGCAGGCGAGCACCGTGGCGAAGGGAGAATGGGTGTGGACCACCCCGCCCGCGTCGGGCCGGGCCCGATAGGCCTCAAGATGCATGGCCCATTCGGAGGAAGGCTTCCGCCTCCCCTCCACCACTTCGCCGGAAGGCGAGAGCACCGCCACATCCTCCTCCACGATCTCCCCGTAGTCCATGCCGCTGGGCGAGATGGCTACCATGCCCGTCTCCGGAGAGCGACAGCTCAGATTTCCTCCGGTTCCCGCGGTAAGCCCCGCGGCGACGAGCTTCCTTCCGTAACGGACCACGGCGGCCCGTTCCTGCGCCAGAAGCATTGCCGCACCATCCTTTCCTGCACTCCGCATTCCTGTCGCTTCGGGCCGAACCGTCTTCCGGCCCCGAAAAGCACCGCCCCGGAAGAACGGAGAAAAACCGTTCCGGAGCGGTGCTGTCCTGCGTGACGCGAACGGTTCAGCCGGCCTCCCGCTCCCCGTTTCGTCAGGGGATGGGAACATCCTTGCGGAGCGTGCCGAAAATGTTGCACTTGGCCTCCACCGTGAGAACATCGCCGGATTTCAGCCCCGGCAGGTTCACCGTGAAGATCTCCTGGTCCTTGTCCGTCTGCCTGCTCGGTTTCGCCTGGGCCAGCTCCGTGCCGCCCTTGAGAATGCGGATCTCGTCGATGTAGTGTTTTTCCTCGTCCTTGACGCTGTGCTCGATGGTCACGGTGAGCGTGGCTGTTCCGGCATCATAGGCAACGGCGATGTCCTTGGGGGGATGGGCCTGCGCGACCGTACCCCACACAAAGAGCGCCGCAAGAAGCACTCCCGAGAAGAGAGAAACGACGTACCGCTTCCGTTCCGTCTGCCGCATCAATTCCGCCTCCTTTCCGGATAGGGCCTGTGCTCCGCCTGAAAACACCGCACGCGGGCCGGCCCTCAAAGCAGGTATCCCCAGAGCACCAAACATGCGTGCGTCGTCGCCACAACAAGAGCGCTGACACCGAGCGCCCTGTGCAGAGGAAAGAGCCTCCACTTCCGCACCCGGCGCTGCAGAAGACCCGTCACCACCGCCAAGGCCACCAATATATAGGCGACAATGCCGAGGGGCACAATCCAGGCGAAGGGATTCATGTCAGCCTCCCGAGTCCACGAACTCGTCGAGGACTGCAAGCACCTTTTCGGCATGTCCGAGGGCTTTCACGTTGTTCCAGATGCGCAGGACCTTCCCCTCGGGATCCAGCAGAAAGGTGGTCCGCACGACGCCGAGGGAGCGCTTTCCATAGAGCACCTTCTCCCGCCACACACCGTAGGTCTCGAGCATAGTCCGGTCGGGATCGCTGAGCAGGCGTACCCGAAGGGCATGCTTGCCGCGAAATGCCTCGTGGCTGGCGCAGGAATCGGGGCTGATCCCCAGCACCACCGCATTCCTCCGGGCAAACTCCTCTTCGAGGGCGGAGAACTCCAGCGCCTCCAGGGTACATCCCTTGGTGTCATCCTTGGGATAGCAATAGAGCACCACCCAGGAACCGGCGAGGGAACCGGGGGATACAATCTCTCCCGGCGCCTCTTCGAGGGCGAAATCCGGAGCCTGCATTCCCACTTCGATCACGACACCTCACCTCCTCTCCGTCGTCCTGGGTCTTCCGGCTCAGGCGTACTGCTTCCGGATGAAGGTTTCCAGATCCTTCATGTCCCGGCGGCGCCGGTACAGAGGAAGGCGATGTTCCCTGTAGGGAGCCAGATGATCCTCGAAAACGGGGCGTTCTCTCCGATAGAGAAGGCCGAGGGGCATCTTCTCCGCCTCGAAGGCCTTCCGCAGCGCCGCTTCCCGGTCCCCGGGATCGTGGGATCCGTCGAGATAATAGGTGTGTTCCTTGTACCACTTGAACGTGTTGATTTTGTTGAAGGAGACGCAGGGCTGAAAAATGTCCACCAGGGCGTATCCCCTGTGGAGGATGGCCTGTTTCATGATCTCCTTCGTCTGCTCCACGTCGCCGGAGAAGGCCCTCGCCACGAAGGACGCGCCGAGGCAGATCGCGAGCGCCACGGGATTGATGGGTTCGCTGAAGACACCCTCCGGCGAGGTGGGGGTCTTCATGCCCACAAAGCTCGTGGGGGACGCCTGTCCCTTTGTCAGTCCGTAGACGCCGTTGTTGTGGACGAAGTTCTTGACGTTCGGATTGCGGCGGATGGTGTGGAGGAAATGGTTTCCTCCCTCGCCGTACATGTCGCCGTCACCACCCACGGCAAGAACCAGCATGTCCGGGTTCGCCATCTTCATGGCGGTGGCGCAGGAAAGAGCCCGCCCGTGAAGACCGTTGAAGCAGTGGCACTTCATGTAGTGCGGCAGCTTCGCCGCCTGACCGATACCCGCGGCGACGACCACCTGGTCGGGGGCAATGTCCAGTTCCGCCAGAGCCTTTTTGAGCGCCTCCAGAATCTGGAAATCGCCGCACCCGGGACACCAGGAGAGATCCGCGTGGTCCATGTCGAAGATCCGAGGGTCTTTCACGGAGGTCACCTCCCCACCGTCTTGTCGAGCACGTCCGCGAGACCGCGGCGAACCTCCTCCACGGAGAACTGCAGCCCCTTCCATGTCCGCACCGACGCGTCCGCACGGCGCCCCGTCTCGCACCGCAGAAGCGTGGCGAGCTGTCCCGTGGCGTTTCCCTCCACGACGAAAACGTACTTCGCCCGGGCGAGCAGCGCTTCCGCCTCGGGCGCGATGGGCCACACCTGGGCAAAATGGAGCACCGCAGTGTTCGTCCTTCCCAGGGATGCCACAGCCTCCTCCACGATGGGGCGGGTGGAGCCCCAGCAGATCACGAGGATGTCCGCATCCTCCGGGCCGATGCGCGTCGGGGGCAGGGCCTCGCGGCGGAGCCCCTCGAACTTTCGGAGCCGGCGGGCGTTCATGCGGGTACGGAGGTCGAAGTCCTCGTACACGTGAGCCTCTTCGTCATGCTCGTGGCTGTCCGCACCGACCAGCCCCGTTCCGAAGCCGGGAACACTCCGGGGCGACACGCCGTCGGGGGACTCCTCGTAGCGGCGGTACTCCGGCCCAGCCTCGACGAGACACCGGTCGGGAGCGGCGTCGGGAAGGTCCGGCAGGGGAATGTCGTAGGATGTGTTGGTGAAATACTGGTCGGTGAGCACGATGGCGGGCGTCTGGTAACGGGCGGCAAGTTCGAAGGCCCTCCGGGTGAGGAAAAAGGCCTCTTCGAGGGTTCCCGGAGCGAAGAGAACCCGCGGGAACTCCCCGTGCCCTGAATAGAGGGCCAGTTCGAGGTCGGCCTGCTCCGTCCGGGTGGCCATGCCCGTGGCGGGACCAGGGCGCTGCGCCAGGTGAACCACCACGGGGGTCTCCATGATCCCCGCCAGGCTCAATCCCTCGGACATGAGGGCGAACCCGCCTCCCGAAGTCGTGCAGAGAGGCAGGGCACCCATGTAGGACGCACCCACGGCCATGTTCATGGCGGCGATTTCGTCCTCCACCTGTTCCACCGCCACGCCGAAACGGTCCGCGTTCTTCACCAGGAACGTGAGCACCCCCGTGGCGGGGGACATGGGATAGCCCGTGCAGAAATCGCAGCCCCCCGCAAGCGCCCCCAGAGCGACCGCCTCGGACCCGTCGAGGACGATCCGTTCCCCCTGGGGCGATGCATGCCCGAGGGAGACGCGGAGTACACCCCTGCGCAGGAGATCTCCCCCCAGGGCGAATCCCTTCTCCGCCACGGCGAGGTTGCCCTTCACCACGTCGAGGCTCTTCGCGCCAAAGCGCTCCGCGAAATAGGTTTCCAGAGCGGCGAAGGGCATTCCGAAGACTGCGGCAAGGCACGCCGCGGCAGCCACGTTGGTGTAGACCCTGTTTCCGCCCTCCCGGGCCGCCCGGAGAAACGGAACGGGCACGAAGCGCTCGCCGAGAGAGGCGAACTCGTCGCCCAGCTCCTCGGGATCCCCGAGAACGAGGGTTTCTTCGTCGATGCGGTCCCGGATGTTCGGGCGGATACCGCCGTTCAGGGCGACGAGCACGTCGATACGGTCCACGAGCCCCCGCACGGGGACGCTTCCGAGACGGATCTCCGTGGAATTGCTCCCCCCCCTCACACGGGACATGTACTCGCTGCTCGCGAAGACATGATATCCCGCTGCCTTGGCGAGCCGCACCATGAGATGTTCCACCGTCTGCACGCCCTGTCCAGCAGCGCCGCAGAGAACAAGAGAAATGTCGCTGGTACCCCTTCGAGGAACGTTCACGAGCCTCATCCCTCCCCGTTTCCCGAAGCCCTCCGGAACCTCTGTGCAACAGCCTCCGGAGACCTCGATTTTCATTGATTTCAGTGTAGCACATGGCGAAGTACGAGCCTAGCGCGACCGTTCTTCCGTCCTCCGCCTTCCGGCGGGTTTTTTCTCTCCTTCGTTGCAGAGGGAGTGCTTCTCGACTATACTTGAGACACAAAGACCAATGTACCTTTCGGGGGTATACAAATGCGCCCATGGCGCTTCCGGTCCAACACGACTCTCGGTGTGGCCCTGCTTCTCTTCGGAACGGTCAGCCTGCTC
>NZ_JARKPW010000019.1:0-5569 GCF_029975095.1 Aminiphilus sp. | reverse complement strand
CCCACAAGCTCGCAAGAGTCTCTTCGAGGCGGTGAACCTTCATCTCGCCTCCCGGGGCTTGAGACTCTCCGAGGGAACCGACGCGCCCGCCACGATCATCCATGCTCCTTCGCAGGCGAAAACCTGAGAGAAGCAACGCGGCCGCGGAGATGCATTCCACGAAGAAGGGCAACCAGTACTCCTTCGGCATGAAAGTCCATGTCGGTGTGGACAAGGAAAGCAAACAGGTCAAAAGCCTCGTCACCAGGGGGCGAACGTACACGACTCCACCAGGATCGGTGAACTCCTGCACGGAGAAGAAAAAGGGACCTGCGGAGATTCGGCCTACATGGGCAAAACCGAAGAGATCCGAAAGAAAGCCCCGAATGCCGTGGATCATACCCAAAAGAGGGGTACGAAGAACAAGAAGCTCACCGAAGAAGAGAAAGAGAAAAACCGTCTTCTTTCAAAAGTCCGTTCACGCGTCGAACATGTCTTCCACGTCGTCACATGCGTCTTCGGATTTCCCAAGGTGCGCTATAAAGGGCTCGCTAAAAATACTTGTGCCGTCTACGTGCTCTTCGCCCTGTGCAATCTTTACATGGCGAGAGGTCTTCTCCTGTCCCCAAGGGGGTAGTGTCTCCAAAAATCGCTACCGGGGTTAAAAAAGGGTCGGAAGACGGAGATACTTTCTCCCTTCCGTTGCCATGAGTGCGGGAAACGTGGTCTTTACGGGGTATTGCCTCTTTTTCTCCCGCTGTGAACATTTTTCGAGAAACTTGTTCAGGGTTTCCCGAACATTGAACGCCCACTATGTCACGTCGGGGAGTGATGGTCGTGAAAACGGAACGTTCCTCCATGCGTCGCTACGACATCGATTGGCTGCGCATCTTTGCCATGGGCATGGTCTTTCTCTTCCACTGTGCCCGTTTTTTCAACAACGAAGGGTGGCATGTGAAGAACGATGAACTCAGCCTTGGAATGAGTGTCTTCGTCATGGTGGTGGGGCAGTGGACGATGCCGCTTTTTTTCGTTCTCTCGGCGGAGAGCGCCTCCTTTTCCCTCGCGAAACGGGACAACGGTCACTATATCCGGGAGAAATGCGCGCGCCTCCTGCTTCCGCTGCTCGTCGGCATTTTCTTTCTCGCGCCGCCCCAGGTCTATGTCGAGCGCTTGACCCACGGCGATTTTTCCGGATCCTTTCTGCAGTTTCTTCCCCATTACTTCGATGGTTTCTACGCGTTCGGCGGCAATTTTGCCTGGATGGGGCTCCATTTGTGGTACCTGGAAATTCTCTTTCTCTTCTCACTCCTGACCCTCCCGCTTTTTCGCCTGTTGTCGCGGCGCGTCTTTCGGGAGCGAATCGCTCGGGTTGCCGCCTACACGGAAAAGCGTGGCACGATCTTTCTCGCCGCCCTTCCCCTTGGTGTTTTGGAAGCGCTGGCCAACATGTGGCCCCAGGGAATCGGCATCCGCGCCTTCGGCGGCTGGAGCCCCCTGGTTTATCTCGGGCTCTTCGTGCTCGGATTTCTGTTCGCCCTGGACGAGCGGTTTCAGAGGAGGACCGAGAAAGAGTGGAAAACCGGGCTTGTTCTCGGTATTCTCGCGACGGTGGCGGGTATCGCACTTTCCACCGGAGGTTATTCGTCACGAAGTGTTCCCTTCGCTTTTCTGCGCACGTTCAACTGCTGGTGCTGGCTGGTGGCTTTGCTGGGTTTCGCCGGACGCTTTTGCACCTTCGAGAATGCCTTCCTTTGCTATGCCAACAAGGCGGTGCTCCCCTTCTATATGCTTCATCAGCCGGTGATCGTGCTTTCCGGCTTCCTCCTCATGCATGCGGCTATGGGTGTGGCGGCAAAATACGCGATTCTGGCAGCGACCTCCTTTGCCGTCGTCATGGCGCTCTTCGAGTGGGGGATTCTTCGGCATCGGGTATTGCGCGTGTTCTTCGGCATGAAGGCGTGAACACCGATGTTCATCCCCCCGGAGAAGGGACATTGCACGGAACCCGGCGAAGGCTGTTCCGAAAGAACATCGCTCCCCGCTGTCGCCCCGTGTCGTTTTCCGAGAAGCTGCTTTGTTCCGTGCCCTGTTCCCAGGACGGAGCTTGTCGGTGGAGTTCGTTGAAGGAGGCCGGAAAAAAATAGGAAAGGAGCGTGGTCTTCCATGAACTTCAGCTTTCTCTACGGCAGGGGCACGCATGAGTTCCGGCTCGACGAGGCCAGACTCTCCCAGGTGCTCCTTCCTCCCGAAGTGAAGGCGGTGCCCTGTACCGCCGCCGATGTGGAAGCCGCGCTGGACCACCCCGTGGGAACGCCGCCGCTTCTGGAGCAGCTTCGGGCGAAAAAACCCGAAAGGATCGTGGTGGTGGTGAACGACATCACCCGCCCCACTCCCTACGGGCTGCTGCTGCCTCCGGTGCTGCGGCGCTTCGCCGAGGCGGGTGTTTCGGACGAAAAAGTGACCCTGGTGGTGGCCACGGGCATCCACGATCCCCACACGCCGGAGCAGAACCTCCAGGTCTACGGGGAGGAGCTGGTCCGGCGCTTCCGGATCGTCTCCCACGCGGCGGACGATCCGGATTCCCTCGTTTCCCTGGGAACGCTTGCCACCGGATCGGAGCTTTGCGTCAACCGGTTGGTGGCCGAGGCGGATTTTCTGCTCACCCTGGGGGTCGTCATGCCCCATTACTTCGCCGGATATTCCGGGGGGCGGAAATCCATCCTCCCCGGCGTGGCCGGAAAGGAGTCGGTGGAGCGCAACCATGTGCGCATGGTGGCCCTCATGGACGATCTTCCCGACCTGGACGCCAATCCCCTGCACCTGGAGATGCTCGAGGCGGCCCGGAGGGTGGGGGTGGATTGCATCCTCAACGTGGTGACGAACGAGAACGGGGAGGTCGTGAAGGTCGTCGCGGGGGACGTGGAAAAGGCATGGAAGGAGGCGGTGGCCGTCTCGTCCGCCCTCTACGAGGTGCCCGTCGCGGAACGCGCCGACGTGGCCATCGTCTCCGCCTGCGGTCATCCCCGGGACATCAACGTCTACCAGGCCCAGAAGGCCCTGGACCACGCGGACAAGGCCACGAAAGCGGGAGGCGCCATCGTCCTCGTGGCGGACTGTCCCGGCGGCTATGGAGAGAGGGTCTTCGAGGAGTGGCTGAACACCGCCTCCCGCCCGGAGGACATCGTGGCGCGGATCCGGAGGGAGTTCAGAATGGGAGGGCACAAGGCCTTCGGCATCGCCAAGGTGGCGGCGGCGAAGAAGATCTATATGGTGACCTCCATGAGCGGGGAGAGGGTACGGAAGCTCTTCGCCGAAAAGGTCGCCTCCGTGGAGGAGGCCCTGGGCCGCATCGAGGCGGAGAGAGGAGCGGCGTTCCGCTGCATCGTCATGCCCCAGGGGAGTCTCACCGTTCCCGTGCTCGTCCCGGAGGGCCGGTGACGCGACGCCGGAAACGCTGAAGCGGGTGCTTCTGCGGTCCGATGTGCAAGGTGCCTTGGGCGCGCTTCGAAGTGCGCGGACGTGTCGGCGGGGCCCTCTCGAAGCGCAAGGTTTCCAGCGCCGCGCATCCGCCTTCTTCCGGCGACGAAGCCTTCCGGAAGGCCGGTCCGTTTCCGGGCGGAATGGTCCGATCCAGAGACGGGGGCAGTGCTACAATGACAGCGCAGGCTCAAACATCCGAAAAAACCGAGGAGGGTCCATCGCATGAAACAGCCCGTACATCCCGAAAGCGCGCCGAAACCCCTCGGCCCCTATACGCCGGGGCTTCTCGTGGGCAATCTGGTCTTTGTGGCCGGACAGGGGCCCCTGGATCCGAAGACGGGAGCGACCGTGGGCGACGCCATCGCGGAACAGACCCGGCAGGTGCTCACGAACATCCGCTCGATTCTCGAGGCGGCGGGAGCGTCCATGGACGAGGTGGTCAAGTCCACGGTGCACCTGGCGAACCTGGAGGATTTCGCGGCTTTCAACGCGGTGTACCGGGAGTTCTTTTCCGAGCCCTATCCGGTGCGCACCACCGTGGGAAGCGCCCTGCTCGACGACATTCTCGTGGAGATCGACGTCATCGCCGTGAAGAAGGCATAAAGCAGGTGAGCCCCCACCGGGCGGCATTCTCCCGTCCGGGAAGCTCCCACACGCGACGGTGCAGCTCGGCGAGGCGGAAGGGATCCAGGAGAAGTTCCATCTTCTCCCTCGCCGAGAGACTTCCTGGACCCAGGGCGAGGGCCTTTTCCTCGATCTCGAGGCGGCGGTTCTCCACGGCGGGGGCGGCGCGGCGGCGGCGCAGGAGCAGGGAGGTGTGGAGCTGGTGCACCACTGGGTCCGCCACGGCCCTGACGAACCCCTCGCCGGAGGGAATCGGCAGGGGCGAGTAGGGACGGGGCCGGTTCTGGTTCGCCTCCAGGTCGCGCAGCTCCCGGGGCGGGTCCGACTCCTCCGGAATGAGAAGGAGCTTCCACCGGCGGAGCAGGCGTCCCAGGGACGCTCCGCTGGTGAACACCGAGAGGAACGCTCCCAGGGCGAGGGGGCCGAGTACCGGCGAGATCCACCAGAAGAAGGTGGGGTTCGCCAGGTGGACCAGACCGCCCCAGAGCAGGGCGGCGACCATGCTCAGCCAATGCGCCCGGAGGGCGTCCCCCCAGGAGGTCTCCCGGTCGCTCCGGATCTGACTTCCCCAGGTGACGCGCCGCCCCAGCAGGGTCGTGACCACGAAGGTGGTGTGGAAGAACATGCGGACCGGCGCAAGCAGGGTGGACACCGCCACCTCCAGGAAGACGCTCGCCGCAAGTTTCCACGCGCCTCCGTAGAGATGGGCCTCTCGGTCCTTGAGGACGATGAGGAGCACCGCGAAGAGCTTGGGGAGAAAGAGCACCACCGCCGTGGAGGCGAGGAGCGTGATGGCCCAGTGGGGATACCACACGGGCCAGTCGGGAAAGAGCGCGGGGCCCGAAAAGTATTTGGGCTCGAGAATCGCCTCCAGAACCGCCTCGACGCTGCTGAGGAGCAGGAAGACGAACCAGAGGAGCGCCGAACCGTAGGACATGATGCCGTTCAGGAACAACGCCCGGTGGGCGGGAAAGAGCCCCCGGGTGAAGAGCAGCCGCAGGTGCTGCAGATTCCCCTGACACCACCGGCGATCCCGTTTCAGCTCATCCAGCAGTGTCGGGGGCGTTTCCTCGTAGCTGCCCCGCAGATCGTAGGCGAGCCACACGCTGAACCCGGCGCGGCGCATGAGGGCCGCCTCGACGAAATCATGGCTCAGGATGTCCCCTCCCAGAGGTCCCTTTCCCGGAAGACGCGGCAACTGGCAATGCTCCATGAAGGGGTGCACCCGGATGATGGCGTTGTGCCCCCAGTACTGGGCGTCACCGAGCTGCCAGAAATGGAGTCCCGCGGCGAACATGGGGCCGTAGACGTGGTTGGCGAACTGCTGCACCCGGGCGAGAAGGCTTTCCCGGTTCACCGCGGCGGGGGGTGTCTGGAGGATGCCCACGTCGGGCCTCCGTTCCATGATGCCCACCATGCGGAGCATGGTCTCCCCGGCCATGACGCTGTCCGCGTCGAAGACGATCATGTAGCGGTAGTTTTT
>NZ_JARKPW010000017.1:0-4717 GCF_029975095.1 Aminiphilus sp. | reverse complement strand
GCCAGTCCGCACGGGGCTTTCGGATGACGAAGTTGACGTGCATGTCTCCGTCTCCGATGTGGCCGAAATTGATTCCCTCCACGCCGTGCGTCTCCGTGATGCGCGTCGCCTCGCGCATCAGCTCCGGAACCGCGCTCGTGGGAACCACCACATCTTCCAGGGCGCTCTGGACGAACCCCGCCACCATGGCCTCGCCGACGGCCTTCCGGGCCTTCCAGAGCTTGTCCCGCACGTTCCGGTTGTCCGCCACGAAGACCTCCATCGCACCGTGGCGGAAGCAGAGTTCGCCGATGCGCTCGTATTCGTCCGCGAGCGTTTCGGGGTCGTTGCCCTCAAGCTGGATGATGAGATGGGCTCCCGCATCGCCGTGGGGAAGACGGGTGCTGAGATAGTCCTCCACGAGACGGATGGCGCTGCGGTCCAGAAACTCGATGGAGGCGGGGATGACCTTTCCCTCGATCATGATCCGTGGGACGAAGGCTACCGCCGTGTCGGTGTCGGGAAAGGGAACGAGGAGATCCACCACTTTCGTCGGCAGGGGAAGGAGGCGGAGGATGATCTTCGTGATGATCCCGAGAGTTCCCTCGGAACCGGCGAGGAGATGAACGAAGTCGTAGCCCGTCACGTCCTTGCGGCGTTTGCCGCCGAACCAGGTGACGGAGCCGTCGGCGAGAACCACTTCGAGGGCCAGCACCGAGGCTCCCGTGGAGCCGTACTTCACCACCTTGTTGCCTCCGGCGTTCTCCGCCACGTTGCCTCCGATGAAAGAGGCGTCACCGCTGCAGGGATCTCCCGCGTAGAGAAGCCCCGCAGCCCGGGCGGCCTTCGTGATCTCCGCGGTCACCACCCCGGGCTCGACGGTGATGGTGAGGTTGTTCTCGTCCAGCTCCAGGATGCGGTTCATCTTCTCCGTGGAGAGGACGATACCTCCGTGCAGAGGAATGGCGCCTCCCGAGAGCCCCGTGCCGGCTCCCCGGGGTGTCACGGGAATGCGCAGGCGGTTCGCGAGAGTGAGCAGGGCCGCAATCTGCTCCGTCGTTTCGGGAAAGACCACCACGTCGGAGAGAAATTCGTCCTCCCAATGCCCCCTCGGGACCTGGTCGAAGGAGTAGGTCTGCCGTTTCTCCGGATCCAGGGAAACGTTCCTCTCGCCGAGGAGTTCCCTGATCTCCTTCAGCACCTCTTCGGTGAGTCGCCCGTAGGGTTTTTTTTCGACAATGCGCTCTGTGGACATCACGTCGTCTCCTTCTTCATCCATGTGGTGTGGGGCTGAGAAAAAAGAAAGGCCGGGAGCCCTTCCGTCGGGCTACCCGGCCTGAGTTTCGTTCGGCACGTCCGCCTTTGCACCGACCGTTTCAGGTGGGAGCCCTCAGGTGGCGTACCAAAAGTAAAAATAAAAGGACGCGTTTCCTTGTCCTGCGGAAAGACGCAACACGTACACAGCCCCTCTCTTGCACGGTGCAGAAATGATCAACATTTATGGTGCTGAAATTTATCAAAAAACCGCGGGAAAGTCAATGCCGATTTTTTTGCGTGTGACGAGACAGGGATACTGTCATCCCTAAGGAAGCTCTGGATAAAGATCTTTCGCCGCCCCTTGACTCGGGTCGCGTCAGGCGCCCTTCGGCGCTGGTGCAGCCTTCTTCAGAGGTTCCCTAAAACGAGACAGGGAAAATGCCCTCGGTCACGCACAGCGCGGTTTTTCTCCGGGGTGGAGTTGGAGCGGTTCTTTCCTTAGTCCCGCAGAGGTGGACAAAACGGCGGTTCCGGAGAGGGGGGCCGAAGGAAAGAGCGCACGGCGGGGCAAAGGGCGGTTCCTCTCTGTGCATGGGGAGGAGCGGTCGTCTCCTGATCCTGAAGGAGGCGAGCAACGCGGCGGTTTCGGAGGGGATTGCAAGGGGGATGCAAAGGAAGATGAGGACTTCCGAAAGAGCGTGTCCCTCGACAGGACGTTTTTTACGGAGGTGCTTGCGGCGCCGCCTCTTTTGAGGCACCATGGAGCGTAAAGCAGAACACATTTCTTCCGGAAATGCCGCACAGGCCTTTTCAAAAGCGGCGACGGAAAGGGAGGAAGAGCGATGCGCGCTTTACGGATCCGGGGAGGAACACTGTGGACCGGCGAGGCCGGATGCCCCCGGGCGGAGGAGATGCTTGTCCTCGGGGAGAGAATTGTTGCGGTGGGTACCGCCGAAGAGGTTGAGCGGCATCCCGCCGCAAGGGATGCCCGCTCCCTCGACCTGGCGGGGGAGTCGGTCGTCCCCGGGCTGACCGACGGGCATCTGCACCTGAACATGTACGCCAAGCAGCGCTTCGCCCTCGACCTTGAGGACGCGGTGTCGCTGAGAGATCTCCTGGAGCGGATCGGAGACGCCGCCGCCGCCTGCCCGCCCGACGGGTGGATCTACGGCGTGAAGTTCAACAACGCCCGATGGAGCGATTCCCGCATGCCGGAGCGCCGGGACCTGGACGGTCTGGGGCTTTCACAACCCGTGGTGTTGCAGCGGGTGTGCACCCACGTGAACGTGGCGAACGGCAGAGCGCTTCTTCGAGGCGGGCTCATCGGCTCCCCGGAGAGCGACCACGACGGTGTCCTGCTTGAGGAAGCGGCCTTTCCCCTTCTGGAGACCATGAAGGCGGAACTCTTCGGCGGCGGGCGCATGGAGGAACTCCTGGGCGATGCCTGCAGAGAACTTGCGAGCTATGGCATCACCTCCATCCATCCCTGCGGCGCGGACTACTACGGCATGGAGGAGGGGCTCGACCTCTATCAGGGACTCTTCCGCAAGAACAAGCTTCCCGTGCGGGTCTTCTCCTATCACGACAAGTTTCCCGTGCCTCCCCTGCAAAGCGGTTTCGGCGACGGATGGGTCACTTTTCAGGGGTTCAAACTCTATCTCGACGGTACCATCGGCGCCCGCACGGCGGCGCTCTCCGAGCCCTACGCGGACGATCCGGACAACAGAGGGCTTCTGAACCACAGCCTGGAACATCTCATCAGGCTGCTTCGGGAGGCCCGGACCAGGGGATTGCAGACCCTGATCCACACCATCGGGGATGCCGCACTGGACCAGGCTCTGGATGCCCTGGAGGTGGTGGAGTCCGCTCCGTGGCCTCCGCTGGTTTTTCCCTACCGCATCAACCATCTCCAGGTGTGTCGCCCGGACCAGGTGGCGCGCCTCGCCGCGCTGCCCGTCTTCGGAGATGTGCAACCCTCCTTCGTACCGAGCGACCTGGGCATTGCTCCCCTTCGTCTCGGACTCGTCCGGGTAAACTGGAGCTATGCCTGGCGCACGCTCCTGGAGGCGGGGATCCCGCTTTCCGCGTCCAGCGACAGCCCGGTGGAACCCCTGAATCCCTGGCGGGGCGTCTGGGCTGCGGTAAACCGCACCGACGACGCGGGTAATCCAGAAGGTGGTTTCCTGCCGGACCAAAAGCTCGATCTGGACCAGGCACTCCACATGTTCACCACCACCCCTGCCCGGGCGGTCGGTCGCGGTAAGGACCTGGGACGGCTCGCGCCGGGGTGCCTGGCGGATTTTACCGTTCTTGAGGACGATCTCTTTGCCATGCCGCAGAAAGAGCTTTTGCACGCAAAGGCCCGTCTCACCTTCGCGGGAGGAGCGTGTACCTGGGGTGATCTCGACGGTTGGGAACGGATCGGGTGATTCCTTCGGAGCACCGCCGCACCTGAGGTGATCCCGGTCGAGGCTGCGGTGCGGAGTGCCCGGAGAGGCTTTCCCGGGGAGGGATGAAGCATGTCCGGAAGAAGGGCTTCTCCGGGGTGGGGGCGGGTGTCCCACCTGAGGGAGCGGGTCCGGAAGCTCGAAAAGGAGCGGAAGGCCGTTCTCAAAGTTCTCGGAGCGGCCACGAGGATCGCGGACTACTCCATGGTCGTGGACAGGACGGGCGGTGCGGAGGCGGTGCTCTCCGAGGCGGTCTCGCGGATCCGAGCGCTTCTGCCTCTCCGGGCCGTCGCCTTTTTTCTGTTTTCCGAGAGCGGTTCGGAGATCGTGTGTGCCTTCGCGGATCCTCCCGAGGCGATGGCCTTTCTGGAACGGGAAAAGGAGTGTCTCATCGAGAACCGTACCTTCACCTGGCTCGTGGAGCGGCGGAAGCCGCTCATCGTGGCCGCCGAGGACGGCGAGACTCTCCTGCTCCTTTCCGCCGCCTCGGCGGCGAACCGTACCATGGGTGTTTTCATGGGCGCTTTGGAGGCGGTGCCGGAAGAGGCGCTGGACATGTCCCTCGCGTTTTTTTCAGGAGTGCTCAACAGTACGGCGAGCGTATTGCAGAACCTGGAGCTGTACCGGATGGTCCGGAACCTGAACGAGGAACTCCGGAGGAAGATCGACAGTCTCGAACGCTCCGAGGCGGCGCTTTCGGAGTATCGGGACCAGCTTGAGATGAGGGTGGCGGAGCGGACCGAGGATCTTGCCCGGGCGAACCGGGTGCTCCTCCAGGAGATCGGGGAGCGCAAGCGTGCGGAGGAGCTGGCGAGACGCCTCGCCTCCGAGGCGGAGGCGGCGAACCGGGCGAAGGATGAATTTCTGGCGAACATGTCCCACGAAATCCGCACCCCCATGAACGGCATCATCGGCATGGCGGAGCTGGCGCTCATGTCCGAACTCGATGCGGAGCAGCGCGATCAGATCGAGACCATTCGGGAGTCCGCCGCCTCCCTCCTGGAGATTTTGAACGACATCCTCGATCTGTCGAA
>NZ_JARKPW010000239.1:0-3284 GCF_029975095.1 Aminiphilus sp. | reverse complement strand
AATCAACAAAATTCCGGACACGCTCGGTACGGCGGTCAGCATCGTCACCATGGTCTTTGGTAACCTCGGGGACGATTGTGGTACTGGAGTGTGCTTCACTCGGAATCCCTCTACGGGGGAGAAAAAACTCTACGGTGAATTTCTCATAAACGCTCAAGGCGAGGATGTGGTTGCGGGCATCCGGACACCCGAGCCCATTGACGAACTCGACGGTAAAATGCCCAAGATTGCGGCGGAACTGAGAGCGATAGCCAACCAGTTGGAACTCCACTACAAGGACATGCAGGACATCGAGTTCACCGTGGAGCGGGGGAAGCTCTACATGCTCCAGACCAGAAACGGAAAACGTACGGCCAAGGCAGCGGTACACATTGCGGTGCGCATGCTCGAAGAAGGAATCATCTCCAGCGCTACGGCTGTGACAAGGGTTACACCGGAACAGGTTGAACAACTGCTTCACCGTCAGGTAGATCCCGATGCTGTTCTCGATGTTCTCGCCAAGGGGCTTCCCGCGTCACCCGGAGCGGCCGTGGGGAGCGTCGTCTTTGATGCTGACGAGGCAGAGCAGCTCGGCAAAGAGGGTAAGGCGGTCATTCTCGTTCGCCCTGAGACCACTCCCGATGACATCCATGGTCTGTTCGCCGCGCAGGGAATTCTGACGAGCCACGGCGGCATGACAAGTCATGCCGCCGTCGTTGCCAGGGGGCTTGGGAAACCCTGTGTTTCCGGTTGCGAGGCCCTGGAGATCGATCTGGCGGGAAACTGTTTCCGTGTCGGTGGAAAAACCGTCCGCCGAGGGGATGTCATCACTGTTGACGGTTCTCGTGGAAGGGTGATGATCGGCGAGGTTCCCCTCGTTCAGCCTTCCTTTGACGAGGACTTCCGGAAACTTCTCGCCGAGGCGGACAAGCATGCAGTTCTCCAGGTCTGGGCGAATGGAGACACTCCCGAAGATGCCAGGAGGGCGCGGAATTTCGGTGCGAAGGGTATCGGGCTGTGTCGCACGGAACATATGTTCATGGCAGGGGAGCGCCTGCCGGTCATGCAGGAGATGATCATCGCCGCGTCCCGCGAAGAGCGCATGCGAGCCCTCGATAAATTGCGAGTCATGCAGACCGAGGACTTTCTAGGTATCTTGGACGCGATGGAGGGATATCCTGTCACGATACGCCTTCTGGACCCGCCGCTTCACGAGTTTCTGCCCAAGGAAAACGAGCTTCGGGATCGCCTTCGCGAGCTGACGGCAGCGCCATCTCCCGAGAACAACGCGGAAGCGGAGGAGATCCAGAAAACCCTGGCGAAAGCGCTTTCTTTGAAAGAAGTCAATCCCATGCTGGGTTTTCGAGGATGTCGCCTCGGTATCATCTTTCCTGAAATATACGAGATGCAAATCCGTGCCATTTTCGATGCCGCCTGCGAGCTTGTCAAACAGGGAAAGAATGTTCTTCCTGACGTGATGCTTCCTCTCATTGGAACGCAGGAGGAAATGAAACGACTGAAGAAAATGGTGGACGACCTCGCCGCCGAAATCATGGAAAAGCACAAGACCTCTGTACATTACCTGGTCGGGACGATGATCGAAGTTCCCCGGGCGGCACTTATCGCGGACGAACTGGCGGCATACGCCTCATTCTTCAGTTTCGGCACGAACGATCTGACGCAAACGACCTTCGGATATTCAAGAGACGATGCGGAGGGGAAATTTCTCGCCGAATATGTGCGGCTCCATGTTTTGCCGGAAAACCCTTTCCACGTCCTCGACCGTACCGGCGTCGGCCGGCTCATGCGCATTGCCGTGGATGATGGAAGAAGGGTTCGATCGGACATTCAAATCGGCATCTGTGGTGAACACGGCGGTAATCCCGAGAGCATCGCCTACTGTCATGAGCTCGGGCTTCTCTACGTGAGTTGCTCTCCCTTCAGAATCCCTGTGGCCCGTCTCGCCGCCGCTCATGCCGCGCTGGCGGATATCGTCCCGAAGAAGTGAGCCACGGGAAGTAGTGCATTGTATACTTTTGGGGCGGGGGTACCGTGCGAAAGAGGTTCTGCGATTGCCCCTGTTCATGCATAAAAAACGAACGACAGGACCCGGGGATTTCCCCCGGGTCCTGTCGTAGGCTAGGAGGATGACACGCTCATGAACATCAGGGAACGCTGGGAAGACGTGGAGAACAACATTCTCGCCCCCTGGGCGTCGAAGAGTGCGGACTCGAAGGGAAGGGCTCGCCAGGAACCCCCCTGTCCTCTGCGGACCTGTTACCAGAGGGATCGGGACAGAATTGTCCACAGTAAGGCATTTCGAAGGCTCAAACACAAGACACAGGTCCTGCTCCTGCCCGAGGGCGACCATTTCCGCACGCGTCTCACCCACACCCTTGAAGTTTCCCAAATTGCGAGAACACTTTCCAGGGCCTTGCGTCTCAACGAGGATCTGACCGAGGCGATCGCCCTGGGACATGATCTAGGGCATACTCCCTTCGGCCACATGGGAGAACGGGTGCTTGACAAATTGGCGAAAGAGCATGGTGTACAAGAAGGATTCCACCACGCCTCCCAAAGTCTCCGTGTCGTCGTTCATCTCGAGAACGACGGGAAAGGCCTCAATCTCACTCAGGAAGTTCTTGACGGAATTCTTCGCCATTCCAAGGGACAGACCTCGTTTCGGGACAGATTGTGGTCGGACATGCCCATTACGTATGAAGGACGTGTCGTTCGTCTTGCGGACTCCATTGCCTATCTGAACCACGATCTCGATGACGCGCTTCGAGCCGAACTGCTTCATCCGGAGGATATTCCTCCCTTCGTTTTCCGTGATCTCGGCGCGACGCACGGACAACGGATAGGGAGCATCGTGGAAGATGTCGTGGCATGCAGTGGAGAAGGTGGGGTTGTCATGAGCGATTCCATGCTGGACCTCGTCGAGGAACTCAGATCGTTCCTCTATTGTCGAGTCTATGCGGATGAGCGGGCAAAGCGGGAAGAACCTCGGGTCGAACATGTTTTGAGAACGCTCTTTACGATACTGTTGGAGGAAAAGAGAGAGAAAAAAAACATGGAGGAGCGACAGGGCGTTGTTTCCCTTCTCGATTTTCTCTCGGGGATGAGTGATCGCTATGCCCTGTTCCTCTTTGAGAAAATCGTCGTCCCTTCTCCGTGGCCGCTGGAAAAGGGACGACAAACGAGCAACAGAGGCTCCTGATTTCGAAGGGACTTCCCCCGGAGAGAGGTCAATTGCCTCCCAGTCCATATTCTTTGAGTAATTCCTGGTAGCGTGCCTCCACTTG
>NZ_JARKPW010000236.1:0-5548 GCF_029975095.1 Aminiphilus sp. | reverse complement strand
GAAGGTCACCCGCTCCGCTCCTGCGCCGAAGGCCTCCGCGATTGGAGCACACCCCTCGGCCTGGACACCCACGAGACGGGGCAACGCATCGATGAGCCCCAGGTCCGCAAGATCCCGGAAAGCCTTGTACAGGCCGCTGATGCAGCAACCGTCACCGACGGAGATGAAGATCCGGTGAGGCATCCGCCAGGCGAGCTGCTCGGCGATCTCAAGCCCGCAGGTTTTCTTTCCCTCCACCAGGTAGGGATTGATGGCACAGTTGCGGTTGTACCAGCCAAATCGTTCGATGGCCCAGGTGGCCAGATCGAAAGCCGCCGCGTAATCCCCCCGAACCAGGACCACCGTGGCGCCGTAGACGAGGAGCTGCGCCACCTTCGCCGCGGGAGCCCTCTCGGGGACGAAGATGTAGCAGGGAAGGCCCGCCACGGCGGAAAAGCCCGCGAGGGAACTCGCCGCATTTCCCGTGGAGGCGCAGGCGATAGCCTTCTGGCCGAAATCCAGGGCCTTCGCGAGCGCCACGGCGCTCGCCCGGTCCTTCAGGGACGCCGTGGGGTTGCGTCCCTCGTCCTTCACGTGCACCTCCGCCACACCGTAGGTTTCCGCCAGTTTCGCCGACGCATAGAGAGGCGTCCATCCCACCTGGAGAGGCGGAATGGACGCCCGCGTCGTCACGGGAAGAAGGGACGCATAGCGCCACAGATCCTGTCGTCCCGTAGCCTCGAAGGTCTCGCCGGTCACGCGTCCCCGAAGCGCGGACATGTCGTAGCAAACGTCCAGCGTTCCGTCGAGACCGCAACGGGGACAGGTATAGGTACGAGCCTCCGCCTCCGGAGAGGCGCCGCAGAGAACACACCGGAGCGTGTATCTTTCCGCCATGACTTCTCGTCTCCTTCGCTTCGTACCCCGGTCGGCCCAGGGGGACTGCTGCTATTCCTCAGGAAATATCAGGATGTCGCGCCTCTTTACAATACACGTTCGTCTCCGCCTTGGGAAGTGCGACAGCGAAGAAAATCCGCAGGGAGCGCGGGAATAAAGAAACGGCCCCCGGACGAGATGTCCGGAGGCCGCAGACAGACATGGCTACAGCGGAGAGAACTCCTCGCGGAGCAGCTCCCGGAACGAATCCGGGGAGAGGCTCCCCAGGTCGCCCTTGGCCCGCTCCCGGACGGAGAGGGAACGGGTCTCCACCTCCCGGTCCCCGAGAACGATCATGTAGGGAACCTTCTGCAATTGGGCATCGCGGATCTTCTTGCCCAGTTTCTCGTCCCGAAGGTCCTTCTCGACCCGCACGTTCCAGCCGCGCAGCATGGTCTCCACCTCACGGGCGTAGGGAAGATGCGCGTCCTTCACGGGAAGCAGCTTCACCTGCACCGGAGCGAGCCAGTAGGGGAAGGCCCCCGCAAAGTGCTCGATGAGAATGCCGAAGAAGCGCTCAAGGCTCCCGAAGACCGTCCTGTGCAGCATGACAGGACGGTGTTGCGCCCCGTCGGAGCCCACGTAGGTGATGTCGAATTTCTCGGGCATCTGGAAATCGAGCTGGATCGTCCCGCACTGCCAGGTCCTGCCGATACAGTCCTCCAGATGAAAGTCGATCTTTGGACCGTAGAAGGCCCCGTCGCCGGGGTTGATCTTGAAGGGAACGCCCCCCTCCTCCAGCGCCTCCCGGAGGGACTGCTCCGCCTTCTCCCACATGAGGGGATCGCCCATGGCCTTCTCGGGGCGGGTGGACAGCTCCACCCGATACTTGAAGCCGAACACGTCGTTGTAGACGTAGTGCATCAGGTCCATGATGCCCAGGATCTCGTCCTTGATCTGCTCGGGCGTGACGTAGAGATGGGCGTCGTCCTGGGTGAAGCAGCGGACCCGCATGAGCCCGTGGAGCACGCCGGAGCGCTCGTGACGGTGCACCGTTCCGAGTTCGGCCATGCGGAGGGGCAGATCCCGGTAGCTTCGGAGCTGTGACTTGTAGACCAGCATCCCCCCGGGGCAGTTCATGGGCTTCACGGCAAAGTCCCGGTCGTCGATTTTGGTGAAGTACATGTTCTCCCGGTAGTGATCCCAGTGCCCGGAGCGGATCCACAGCTCCCGGTCGAGGATGAGGGGCGTGCGGATCTCGCAGTAGCCCCGGCGCACGTGTTCCTTCCTCCAGAAGTCCACAAGGTTGTTGATGATCACCATACCCTTGGGGTGGAAGAAGGGAAAGCCCGGCCCCTCGGGCTGGATGCTGAAGAGGTCGAGTTCCTTTCCGAGCTTCTGGTGAGCCCGCCGCTTCGCCTCCTCCATCCTCTTCAGATAGTCCTCCAGCGCCTGGGCACTCGCGAAGGCCGTGCCGTACACCCGGGTCAGCATGGCGTTCTTCTCGTCACCCCGCCAGTACGCGCCCGCGACGGAGAGGAGCTTCACGTGTCGGAGCATCTTGGTGTTCGGCACGTGGGGTCCCCGACACAGGTCGATGAACTCTCCCTGGCGGTAGCAGGAGATCTGCTCGTCCGGAAGGTCCCGGATCAGTTCCTCCTTATAGCTCTCTCCCCGTTCCTTGAAAAGCGCGAGCGCCTCCTCCCGGGGAAGAAGGACACGTTCCACCGTGAGTCCCTCGTTCACGATGCGGACCATTTCCTTTTCGATGCGGGGCAGGTCCTCTTCGGTGAACTGCCCGGCGATCTGCATGTCGTAGTAGAAACCGTCCTTGATGGACGGGCCGATTCCCAGCTTCGTGCCGGGAAACAGGCGGCACACCGCCTGAGCCATGAGATGCGAGGCGGAATGGCGCAGGACGTCAAGCCCTTCTTCGCTCTCCCCCGGAACCGGCTCGACCGTCGTTCCCTCGGCGAGTGCGCTCGAAAGATCGACAAGCCGCTCCTCCACCTTTGCCGCCACGGCCCCCTTCAGCAGCCCCCGTTCCGACAGAAGCCGGCCGGCCGTTCTTTGGGGCAGATCCTCCGACGGATGCTGCATGGTGCATTCAGACATGAGTCTCTCCTCCTCCGGTGCGTTCCGCCCTACCCTGACGAAACTCCACCCTTCATTTCAGCGGCGGATCACTCCTCCGCCGCTCGAAGAATTGTAGCATAGAAAAGCGTCTCCCCTCGCGGGAGAAAGACCCGCCCCGCCTCGAAAAACGACGGATCTCTCGGAGTCGGAGCAGGACATCCGAAAACGGAAGCCTCTTCCCACGGAAGCTCTGATGGAAGGGAGTTCTCCCGCCCTTGAGCCTGATCGTCTCTCGTTGTTGCGAGCCCGGCTCAGCGCTCTTCAGAGGTTCCCCAGGCAGAAAGGGATCTTCCCAGCGCCTCCGCCTTTTCGAGCCACTCGCTCCCCTGAATCGCCCCTTTCGCGTTCACGCCGGAAGCACAGATCTCCCCCAGATGCGTCATGCCCAGATACCCCGTGCCCCTGGCGAAGGCAAAACGGAGTCCCTCGAAGCAGCCGGAGTCCTCGTCTCCCGCGGTGGCCAGAAGGAGCGCGCCCTTCCCCGAAAGATTCCGGGGAGCGCCGTCGGCCCCATAGGGAATCAGACGGTCCCACACGGGCTTGATCTGCGCGGACCAGCTCCACCAGTAGAGAGGCGACACGAACACCACGATCTCGGCCTCGTCGAGGGCGAGATAGACGGACTGCATGTCGTCGTCGATCACGCAGGGGCGGCCGCTGCTCCAGCACCTGCGGCAATCCACGCATCCTCCGAGGCGCAGGTCCGCGAGGCGGATGGTCAGCGCCTCCCCGCCGGTCCCGCCGAATCCCCGCACCAGGGAATCCGCCAGCATTTCACTGTTTCCTCCGCGTCTCGGACTTCCGAGAAGAACCGTCATCTTTTTCATTCGCACATTTTCCCCCCATCGGCAGACTGTCGCTTTCGTTGCTTCATCGCCTCGTCCAGCGCTTCCATCAGTGCCACGACGCAGGCCGTGTCGGGAGCCGCGACGCCCCGGGCGATGCCCCTGCGAAGAATCGCCCCGCTGATCGCCCCGTTCTCCGTCGGCGTTCCCCGCTCCACGTCCTGCAGCATGGACGTCCGGTTCGTGCCCGTACGCTCCAGCACCAGCAGGAGCGAGGCCCACAGCTCCGCCTCGTCGAAAAGGACCCCCTCGGCCCGAGCCACCGCCACTCCCTCGGCGAGAAGACGACGCATCAGGGCCAGGGCGGAAGCGTTTCGAAACAGCTCTCCGTTGGAGCAGCGAAGCAGGGCGCTCACGGGGTTTCCCGCGGCGTTGAGAATCACCTTCTCCCAAACCGCTCGCCAGGGTTCGCGGAGGAGTTCCACTACGAACCCCCCGGCGCGGAAGAGCGCAGCGATTCGGGAAAGATCCCTCGACGGCCTCAGAGGCGCCATGCGAGTCACTCCATCCCCGCCCCAGTGCACGACTCCCGGAGCGCTGCGCCGGGCCCCGCAGGTGGTGACGCCGAGGGCGACCCGTTCCTCACCGAGAACCTGCGCAAGGGCCTCACCGTTGCCGAGGCCGTTCTGCAGCGAGAGGACAATGCCGTCCCGGGCAAGACACCGCGCCACGAGAGGAGCCACTGCCCCGGTCTGACCGCTCTTCACGAAGACCACCGCAAGAGAACTCTCGGCAAGCTCCTCCGGATCGTCGCTCAGGGGAAAGCGCACTCGGCATTCCTCCCCCCGGGCATCCACGTAGAGGAGCCCCCGCTCCCGGCAGACATCGAAATGCTCTCCCCGTCGCTGGAGGGCCTGAACCCGCACCCCCGCGGCGGCCAGCGAGGCGGCGAAACGCCCGCCCAGGGCGCCGCAGCCGACGATGGTCACCGGCCCGAAAGCCTCGGCCTCCTCCCGGCGGAGCACACCTTCGGAAACGGACTCTCCCCGCCCGTTACGATCCTGATCCGAGTCCATGGGAGAGCACCGCGTTGTCGATGAGCCTGGTATTTCCAATCCGGGCGGCAAGGGCGAGCACCACCGGAGCGTCCGCCGCCTCCACGGGTTCCAGGGTCATCGCGTCCCGCAGCTCCGCGTACTCCACCGCCACGGCGGGATCCTCCAGCAGAAAGGCCCGCACGTCTCCGAGCAGTCTGTCCGCACGCCGTTCTCCCTGGTCGAAGCAAAGGCGCGCCCTTTCGAGTGCCCGGCTCAGACGAAGGGCGGAACCGCGCTGCGTTTCCGAAAGGTAGACATTGCGGCTGCTCATCGCGAGGCCGTCGGGCTCGCGCACGATGGGACAGGAGACGATCTCCACGGGGACATCCAGGTCGCGCACCATGCGGCGAATCACCTGGACCTGCTGAAAATCCTTCTGACCGAAGTACGCCCGATCCGGCTGAACGAGGTTGAAAAGTTTGAGCACCACCGTACAGACGCCCCGAAAATGCCCGGGGCGGGAAGCACCGCAAAGTCCCCGACTCAGGGCCGTCTCCTCGACCCAGGTGGAGGAGTCCGGTGCATACATCTCCTCCGCCTCCGGAGCAAAGACCAGGTCCACATCCTCCGCCTCCAGAAGACGAAGATCCCTCTCAAGGTCCCGGGGATACTTGGCGAGATCCTCCTGGGGACCGAACTGTGTGGGGTTCACGAAAATGGAGACGACCGTGGAGG
>NZ_JARKPW010000232.1:0-7600 GCF_029975095.1 Aminiphilus sp. | reverse complement strand
CTCGGCGCCAACGCGGTCCCCATGGCCTGGACGGAGGCCCTTACGGCGCTCCAGCAGGGAACCGTGGACGGACAGGAGAACCCCTTGAACGTCATCGTGGCCTTCAAACTCTACGAGACCCAGAAACACCTGGCTCTCACGCGCCACGCCTATGCCCCCGCCCCCTTTCTCATGAGCCTGAAGACCTGGGACAAGCTCTCCGACGCCCAGAAGGAACTCGTGAAGAGCGCCGCCCAGGAAGCCGCGGAGTTCGAGCGTGCGTCGAACAACAAGAGCGAGGCGGAATGGCTGGAGCTGGTGAAGCAAAACGGCATGGAAGTCACCACCCCCGACACGGAGGCCTTCCGTATGGCCGTGGAATCCGTGTACGCGCAGTACGGGCCCCAGTTCGGCGAAGAGCTGATCCGGAAGATCCTGGACACCAAGTAGGGGCGTCATGACCGCAGCGACGAACCGGGAGGAGGGGCCTCGCCCCCTCCTCCTTCTTCTCAGCGACCGCATCAACGACGCGAGCGAGTGTTTCCTCTTCTTTCTCATGCTCCTCATGATCGCCGTCACCACGCTTCAGGTGGTCTGCCGTTTCTTCTTCACCGCCCTCGCCTGGTCGGAGGAACTCACCTGCTTTCTCCTCGTTCTGGCATCCCTCGTCGGAGCTGCCTGCGCCTTCAAAAGGGGAAGTCACATGGCCGTGAACTTCCTGGTGCAGCGCCTTCCCCAGGGGCTCCAGAAGCTCCTCGCCCTGCTCGTGCACATTCTGGGCGTGACCTTCTTCGCCGTGGTGGCCTGGTACGGCGCCGCGCTGGTCCGCTCCGAGGGCTCCCAGACCACGCCGGCCCTGGGCATCTCCATGAGCTGGGTCTATCTCATGTACCCCCTTTTCGGCAGCATCATCATCCTTCATCTTCTCTCGGGACTTCTGACATTGTGGAAGGCGAAACGCCTCCCCCAGGAGGAATGACCATGGGACTTCTTCTCGGCGGCAGTTTCCTTCTGCTCATGCTTCTGGGCGTCCCCATCGGCCTCTCCATCGGCCTCGCCGCGCTGGCTTCCTTCGTGGCGAGCGGCTTTCCCCTGGAGATGGTGCCCCAGACCCTCTTCGAGGGAAACAACTCCTTCGCCCTCGTGGCGGTGCCCTTCTTCGTCCTCGCCGGAGACATCCTCGCCGGCGGCGGCATTTCGGAGCGCATCGTGGCCTTCGCGGAAAGCGGCTTGGGGCGCATCAAGGGAGGGCTCTCCATCGTCTCCACCATCGCGTCCATGTTCATCGCCGCCATCTCCGGCTCCGGTGCAGCCACCACGGCGGCGGTGGGCTCGGCCCTTCTTCCTTCGCTCAAGCGCAAGGGGTACGACCTCTGCTTCTCCTCGGCGCTCATCGCCAGCGCAGGCACCACCGGCGTGGTCATCCCTCCCAGCGTTCCCATGGTGCTCTACGCGGTCATCGCCGGAGAATCCGTGGCGAAGCTCTTTCTCGGCGGTTTCCTCCCCGGGGCGCTCATGGGAACGGGGCTCATCGCCTACGCCATCTGGATCGCCCACCGGCACGACTATCCCTTGGGCGACCCCGTGCCAGGAGCGGAGAAGTGGCGCCGTTTCCGCAAAGCCCTGTGGGGACTGCTGACTCCGGTGATCATCCTCGGGGGCATCTTCTCGGGGATCTTCACCCCCTCCGAGGCGGCGGCCATCGCCGTGGACTACACGCTTCTCGTGGCCTTCCTCATCTACCGGAGCCTCACGTGGAAACAGTTCTACCGCATCGTCGTGGGCGCGGGGATCACCTCGTCCCTGATCATGTTCATCATCGCCACGGCGAAGCTCTTCGGCTGGGGACTGGCCTTCTACCAGATCCCCGAGGCCGTAGCGGGAACACTCATGAACCTGGCGGGCAACCGCCCTCTGCTGATCCTTCTCATGGTGAACATCATCATCCTCCTGGCGGGGATGTTCATGGAGACCGCGTCGGCGCTCATCATCCTCACGCCCCTCTTTCTGCCCACCATTCAGAAGATCGGCGTGGACCCCATCCACTTCGGGCTCATCCTCGTCATCGGCCTGGCCATCGGCATGGCCACACCTCCCGTGGCGATCAACATCTACGTGGCCAGTGCCATCACAGGGCTTTCTCTGGAGCAGATCAGCCGGGCCATCGTGCCCATGGTGCTCATCCTCGTGGCGGTGCTCCTTCTCGTCACTTACCTGCCGGGAATCACGCTCCTTCTTCCCCGGCTGCTTCTCTGACCGCGCAGTCCGGAGGAGGCAACCGCCCGTTCTTTCGCGGAAAAGGCAGGGGCGGCAGGGGCTTGGGGGAATCTCGTTCTACACATTGCAAAAGGGGGAAACGAACATGCGCAGTGATCTCGCGAAACAAGGGCCCCATCGGGCACCACACCGCTCGCTCATGAAGGCGGCGGGCTACACGGACTGGGAAATCCGCCGTCCCTGGATCGGGGTGGTGAACGCCTACAATTCCATCATTCCCGGCCACGTCCATCTGGGGCGCCTCGTAGAGGCCGTCAAGGCCGGTGTCTACGCCGCAGGCGGGCTTCCTCTCGAATTCCCCGTGATCGGCGTCTGCGACGGCATCGCCATGAACCATCTGGGAATGAAGTTCTCCCTGGCGAGCCGGGAGCTCATCATGGACTCCATCGAGGTGATGGTGCAGGGACACGCTTTGGACGCCCTCGTGATGGTCACGAACTGCGACAAGATCATTCCCGGCATGGCCATGGCAGCGGCGAAGCTCAACATTCCCTCCCTCGTCGTGAGCGGCGGCCCCATGATGGCGGGACGCCACGGCGGGCGGGACATCGACCTCTCCAACGTCTTCGAGGCTGTGGGAAAGCACGCGGCGGGACGCATGACCGCCGAAGAGCTGGAGGACATCGAGAACTGCGCCTGCCCCGGATGCGGCTCCTGCGCAGGCATGTTCACCGCCAACACCATGAACTGCATGCTGGAGGCCCTGGGGCTCGCCCTTCCCGGCAACGGAACCATTCCCGCCGTCACCGCCGCCCGGGAGCGCCTCGCCAAGGATGCGGGGCTCGCCGTCATGACGCTGGTGGAGCGAAACATCCGTCCCCGGGACATCCTGACAAAAGACGCCTTCGACAACGCCGTCGCCGTGGACATGGCCCTCGGGGGCTCCACGAACACGGCGCTGCACCTTCCCGCCATCGCCTGGGCGGCGGACGTGGCCCTCCCTCTCGAACGCTTCGACGAGATCGGCCGCGTCGTACCTCACCTCTGCAGCATGAGCCCGGCGGGACCGCATCACATCCAGGACCTCGGCGCCGCGGGAGGAGTCCAGGCGGTCATGGCCCAGCTCTTCGCGGCGGGAAAGATCTCCGGCGGATGCCTCACCGTAACGGGGCGCACCTGCGGTGAAAACCTGGCGAATGTACGGGTGCTGGACCCCACGGTGATCCGCCCCCTGAGCGACCCCTACCACGCCGAGGGAGGCATCGCCATTCTCAAGGGAAACCTCGCCCCCGACGGCTCGGTGGTGAAGCAGTCCGCCGTGGCCCCGGAAATGCTCCGCCACGAAGGCCCCGCCCGGGTCTTCGACTCCGAGGACGAGGTCACGCAAGCGATTCTGAAAGGGGAGATCCACTCCGGCGACGTAGTGGTCATCCGCTATGAAGGCCCCAAAGGGGGGCCCGGCATGCGGGAGATGCTCACCCCCACCTCCGCCCTGGCGGGCATGGGGCTTGACAGAAGCGTGGCCCTTCTCACGGACGGACGCTTCTCCGGTGCCACCCGGGGTTCCTGCACCGGGCACATCTCCCCCGAAGCGGCGGCGGGCGGCCCCATCGCCCTCGTGAAGGACGGAGACCGGATCCGGATCGACATTCCGGCGAGAACGCTGGAGCTGCTCGTCTCCGAAGAAGAACTCGCCGTCCGCAGGGCATCCTGGACACCGAAGCTGCAACCCGTGGACAGCCCCTTCCTCAACCGTTACCGTCATTTCGTCACCAGCGGCGCCCGCGGAGCGGTACTGGAGTTATGAACGAAAAAAGAGTACACTTGATGTAATCATTTCGGTCCGCGTTCGACGAGAACCCCTTCTCTCGTCCACCGCCGCTCCGGTGAGGTTTCACCGGAGCGGCGATGTGTGTTCATCCGGAAAGGACGTCGACGCGATCCAAGGAGGACTTTCATGACCCACGCATGCACATCCCCAAAGTACAAACTTGTCGCCATCGATCTGGACGGCACGCTCCTCCGATCGGACAATACCGTCTCCTCCCGTACCCTCGCCGCCGCCCGGGCCTGCGGCGAGGCGGGAGTCACGCTCACCATCGCCACGGGGCGCATGTTCCGTTCCACCTCACCCGTGGCGGAGACCCTCGGGCTCGACGCGCCGCTCATCACCTACAACGGCGCACTGATCCGCACGGCCCGGACGGGGGAGACCATCTTCCATCATCCCATGGATCTCGATCTGGCCCGGGAGGTTCTTCGCTTTTTTCGGGAGCGGCACTGGTACATCCAAAGCTACATCCGGGACGTGCTCTACGTGGACACGGAGAACGACAAATCCCGGTACTACGGCAACCTCGCCTTCACCGACCCGGTTCCCCTCGGCTTCGAACTCTACGTTCCCCAGGACGCGCCCACAAAGCTCCTGGCCATCGCCGACGACGAGGAGCAGATCCTTCTCATGCGGGACAGCGTGAAGGCCCATTTCGGGGATCGCCTTTTCGCGGCCATTTCCAACCCGCTCTTCCTGGACATGGCCTCCCCGGAGGTGAACAAAGGAAAATCCCTGGCACTCCTCGCCAAACGCCTCGGCGTCTCCCGGGAGGAGACCTTCGCCATCGGCGATTCGGAGAACGACCTGCAGCTCTTCGAGGCTGCGGGATTCCGCGTGGCCATGGACAACGCCAGACAATCCCTCAAGGATGCCGCCGACGCGGTGACGACATCCAACGACGAGGACGGCGTCGCCCTCGCTCTGGAGCGCTACGTCCTGGAAAACCGCTGAAAAAACGCATCCCGTCCGGGAAACTTTCCCCGGACGGGATGTCTGCACTGCACTTTCGCTCTTTTCCTGGATCGGGATCCGCCTTCCGGAGAAAACCGCCTTTGTCGCTCCACTCCGTCAGCATCGCTCCTTCGCAAGAGTCGCCAGCGCCTCAAGGCAGACCCGCAGCTCCGCCTCCTCGGTAAAAACACCCGGGGAGAGGCGCAGCGCTCCTCCCGGAAAGGTCCCCAGTGTCCGATGCGCCAAGGGGGCGCAGTGGAGACCGGGACGTGTTTCGACGCCCCACCGCTCCGCGAGCTCGAAAGCGAGCGTGCCGTTGTCCCATCCGTCCACGTTGAGGGCCACCACGGCCAGCCGCCGTTTCGGATCGGCTCCTCCTCCGACGACGCGACATCCAGGAAGACAGGCCAGCTCCCGCCGCAGCATCTCGCCAAGCTCTTTCTTTCGGGCACTTCGGGCCACCATGGCGCCGCTTCGCACCACCCGCAGCGCCGCGAGAAGCCCCGCCACCCCCGGCAGATTCGGTGTCCCCGCCTCGAACTTGTCCGGAAGCACAAGGGGCTGCCGCTCCTCAGCGGAGAAGCTCCCCGTTCCTCCGTCCAGCAGAGGAAGAACCTCCCGGGCGAAGTCCGGTCGCCAGACCACACCTCCGATGCCCGGAGGTCCCAACAGACTCTTGTGCCCGGTAAAACAGAGGGCCGCCAGGTTCAGCGACGACGCCGAAAGGGGGACTTCGCCCCCCGTCTGGGCCGCGTCGAGCACCAGAGGAATCCCGTTCCGGGAACAGAGGGATGCCACCTCCTGCAGGTCCTGCACGGCGCCGCAGACGTTGCTCGCGTGACTCAGCACCATCAGGTCCGCCCCCTCGCCGAGGCGGTGCTCCAGCTCTTCGAGGCGAAGAAATCCCCCGTCGTCGCAGGGAAGGACGTTCACCTCCAGGCCGCGCTCCTCCTGAAGCCGTCGCAGAGGGCGGATCACCGCGTTGTGCTCCATGGAGGTGGTGAGCACCGTCATGCCGGGTTTGCAGAACCCCTTGAGGACCAGGTTCAGGGCTTCCGTCACGTTCCCCGTGAAGGTCACGTACCGCGGATCGCCCTTTTCATAGCCGCCGAAAAAGGAAGCCAGCTCCTCGCGGCAGGTAGTCACCAGATCCAGTGTGCCCAGATCGCGCTTGGAGGCACTTCCCCTCGCCAAATTCGCCCCCCCCTCGACGAGAAAAGCCGTCACGGCCTCGGCCACTTCGGGTGGCTTGGGCCAGGTGGTGGCCGCGTTGTTCAGATAGATCGCCATGGAGCGTCACCTCGCCGCACGTCAAATGATACGGAATATCATTTATTATATCACGGAATTAGAGTGTTTCCCCCTGTTCTCGCGTTCCTCAGAGGAGTATGCTTGAACACGGAAGCATGTATTCCCTCCGTAATAGCACAATGCCGATAAAAAGAAACACTGAGAGGAGGAAGACGACAATGACGGAGAAACGGACCCAATGGCTTCGCTACGCCGTACAGGGGAGCTTTTTCGCCTTTCTCATGTGGATTGGATGGCGTCATCAGGTTCTGGGGGGTGGCCCTAAGGGAGTGGGGAGTGTGGATGCCTATTGCCCCCTCGGCTTCGTCGAGAGCCTGTACAGCGTTTTTACCTCCGGGGATTGGCTCCGCCGCACTGCCCCGAGTACCTTGGTCCTCCTCGCGGGAATCGTGCTGGGAGGACTTCTCGTGGGGCGCGTCTTCTGCGGCTGGATATGCCCCCTCGGCACCCTGGGAGAGTGGAGCGCGACCCTGGGAAGCAAACTGGGCATCCGGCGCAGGGAACTTCCCGAGGCAGTGGATCGTTCACTGCGTGCGCTGAAATACCTTGTTCTCGCGGTCGTGGTGGGACTTGCCTGGCGCACAGGATCGCTCGCCTGGCGCGATGTCGATCCCTGGGTGGCGGCCATGCATGCCACGGAAGGGTGGGCGGGTGTTCTCGAGCGCCCCTGGGCCTACGGGATTCTCTTCGGAACCGTGCTCCTCGCCTCTCTTTGGATCGAGCGTTTCTGGTGCCGCTACCTCTGTCCCCTCGGCGCACTCCTGGCTCCGCTCCAGAAACTCGGACTCGCCAAGATCCAGCGGAACGAGACGACATGCATCTCCTGCGCCGCCTGCACGCGAGCCTGCCCGGTGCGTCTCGATCCGACGACAACGGTCCGAACTGTGAGCAGCGAATGCATTGCCTGCGGGCGCTGCATTGCCGCCTGTCCTGTTCCGCGCACGCTGGAATTCGCCGCTCCCGGAAAGCCGAAAAAATCGCCCCGTCGTTTTTCCACCCTGACGGTGGGACTCGTGGGGCTTTTCTTTTTCTTTGGTGCCTACGGCACCGCAAAAGTGACGGGACACTGGGCGACCTTCTACACGCCGCCGGAGGGTACGCTCACGGGGGTCCGTTCCGTGGAGGGCGTCTTCGGCTGGATGACCTTCGAGCAGGCGGCAAAGACCGTCGGACTGCCGGTGGAACAGATTCTCGCCCTCGCGGGACTTCCCGAGGACACTCCCAGGGACGTGTCCATGAAAAAACTCGACGGCGTGAACGACGAGGCCGTCAAGAGCGCCCTCGTCGCCTATTTCACCTCCCTGGAGT
>NZ_JARKPW010000229.1:0-2412 GCF_029975095.1 Aminiphilus sp. | reverse complement strand
CGAAGAGCTCGCGGCCTTCCTCATCGAAATCTCGTCGCCCGCCGTCCCGTTCAACCTTTCCGAACAAGGTAATCGTCCCGAACGTCTGCCCTTCGAGGTGGAGAGGAACGCATACATACGAAGGGGGCAGGTCTTCGTCACCGATGACATCGACAATAAGGAGCGGTGTTTCGGTAAAGAGCATCTTATCGGAGCACGTATCCTCGATTTCCAGCATGGACCGGAGATGGGGCCGGTGTCTCCTTCCGCACGTCTTGAGGACCTTCGAAGTGAACACGTCATAGTGGAAAATGCGCAGGATAGTGCAGGAAGAGGCGGTATATTCATGGGCAATTTTGAGAATAAAGGGGAGAATCTCCCGAAACGGAATCGGTCGGTGAAGTACCTTGCCCAGTTCATTGAGGGTAATCAGGTGCTGGATGCGCCGATCCGAACGCTCCGAGATTTCAACGGTGAACACCAGCCCCGCAATCTCCAACAGGATGTCCTGGAAGACCCTCTCCGGGGTGGTGTCGGTCAGGGACGTCTTTGTTGACGCAATGGATACGGCTCCCACCACCCTTTTTCCGCACATCAAGGGTAGAGAGAGAACCATCCGGGCGTCGCACGGGAGCGATTCGTCGCAATGGAGCGACCCGACATCGGTAAAGACGCTGTCCTTGCGGAAAACGCAGAGGCCCGCGGCCCCCTCACCGACGGGAATCGAGCAGGACGCAATCTGTTCGGGGCCGTTGCTCGACACCCTCCAGCGCAGGGTGTGGTGGTCGGCGTCGAGAAGATAGATGTCAACGGAATCCAGGTCGAAAGACCTTCCGATAAAGCGGGCGAGGGATTTGAGTCTGGCGGTAGGGGAGAGATTGGTGGAGTTGGCTATCCGAACAGTGGTGCTCAATAGAGTGTATTCGTTCGCGATGACCATGGGCGCGCCATTAAAAGCTCATTTGAGGAACCGTAGCCAGGTGAATGAGTCCCGTCGGGGTTCCTACCTCTTTTCCTTTTTTTCCTGTTCCATCTTGCAGTCGATGCAGTAGGTAGTAACCGGACGCGCCTTGAGACGTGCCTCGCTGATTTCGCAACCGCACATCTCGCAGATGCCGAAGGTGCCGTCGTCTATCTTTCCCAGCGCCTCGCGGATCTTGTTCAGCAGCTTCCGTTCCCTGTCCCGGATACGAAGCTCGAAAGTGCGGTCGGATTCCTGGGTGGCGCGATCATTGGGATCGGGAAAGGTGGTAGTGTCCGCGGTCATTTCCGACACGGTTTTCTCGGCCTCTTCAAGGAGAGACCTCATTTCTTCCTGGAGAACGCTCCGAAAGTATTCCAGCTTTTTGTTGTCCATACCCACTCTCCTGACTCGATAAATCTTTGATATTCTAGGGGAATCGAGTCCTTATGTAAAGGAAAAATTCACACCGTGCCTACCGGGTGTCAAAGAGGTTTTCCAGTGTCTGCTCCACGGATGCAACTCCGATAAGTTCCACACCGTTGGCGCGGACATGCTTCACGCTTCCCGCGGGAAGGATGCACCGCGTATATCCCAGTTTTGCCGCCTCTCTCACGCGGATATCCGGTTGGGTTACGGCGCGGACTTCACCCGCGAGCCCGACTTCTCCGATAACCACGGTGCGCGGCGCAATGCTCCGGTCAAGATGACTCGATGCTACGGCGGCGACAATTCCCAGATCAGCGGCAGGTTCGCCCAGTTTCACCCCCCCAACCACGTTCAGGAAGATATCCTGTCCGGCCATGGTGAGTCCCACCTTTTTTTCCAGCACGGCAACCAGAAGCGCCAGGCGGTTGTGATCAAACCCGATGGTGGTTCGCCTCGGCACGCCATAGGAAGATGATGTGACAAGGGCCTGCAACTCCACGAGGAGAGGGCGGCTTCCCTCCATGGTGGCTGCCACGACGGAGCCGGATACGCCGAGCGGCCGTTCGGAGAGGAAAAGCTCCGATGGGTTCGAGACCTCGCGAAGACCCGTTTCTCCCATCTCGAAGACTCCAATCTCGTTGGTTGACCCGTAGCGGTTCTTGATGGCGCGCAAGATACGGAAGGGATGGCCGGTGTCTCCCTCGAAGTAGAGGACCGTATCAACCATGTGCTCCAGGACGCGGGGACCGGCAATGGAGCCGTCCTTGGTGACGTGACCCACAAGAAAGACAGGCACACCGCTTTGCTTGGCGAGCATCATCAGTTTTCCGGCGCTCTCGCGGACCTGGCTGACGGTGCCCGGCGCCGATTCCAGGGTGGCGGTGAAAACGGTCTGGATTGAATCCACCACGATTACCGTCGGATCCAGTTTCCGGACATTGGCCAGGATTCGTTCAAGGGAGTTTTCCGCCAGGATATAGAGGTCGTCCGCTCCTACCTGGAGGCGTTCACCCCGCATCCTCGTCTGGCGCGCCGACTCCTCT
>NZ_JARKPW010000221.1:0-23250 GCF_029975095.1 Aminiphilus sp. | reverse complement strand
CAGCCCGCGGGCGTCGGCGTAGAGAACGTACTCCTCGTTCATGTTCTCGATCATGTTGTTCCGTATGAGCCGGATGTACGTGGAGATGTAGGTCAGCGACAGCGTGACCGCGGGAAGGATCAGGTGTTTCATGCCGCCGGTGCCGCTTGTGGGGAGCACGTCGAGCTTCAGGGCGAAAAGCCACATGAGCAGCAGCCCGACCCAGTAGTTGGGCATGGCCGTACCCACGAAGACCAGCAGGCGCATCGCACGGTCGAAGAGGGAATTGCGCCACAGGGCACAGCTTATCCCCGCCGCGAGGCTGACGACGACCACGATGGCCAGTGCGGCGCCCGCCAGTTCGAGAGTCGCCGGGAGTGACCGGGCGATTTCTCCCGCCACGGTCCGGTTGTTGTTGGTGAAGGTGGCGCCGAAGTCGAAACGGAGGCTTTTCGAGAGCCACTTTCCGTACCTGACCAGAAAAGGATCGTTCAGCCCGAGCTGCTCCCTCATTTCGGTCACGGCCTCTTCCGTGGGATAGACATCGCTGATCCGAAGGATCACTTCCGCGGGATCCACCGGAATCAGGTTCACCAGGACGAAGGCGATGAAGGAAATGCCGAACAGCAGCGGTATGGAGACGAGAATTCTCTTTGCGATGTAGGCTTTCATCTCGGTGCGGCTCCTCGTTTCGGATGCCGCCCCCGGTGGCCGGGGGCGGCGGTGTCCTTCCTCACGTGCCGGGGTGTCATTCCCCGAGGGACATCTTTTCGAAGGGGACTTCGAACTGCGACGGATTGAACGTCACATTCCGCACCCGCTCGCGGAACACTGCGCGATTTCGCTCGTAGGTCAGAGGAATGTAGACGGCTTCCTCGTGGAGTGTCGTGAGAATATACGAGAACAGCTCCCGGCGCTCCTTCATGTCGGTGCTCACGAGAGCCTTCAGGATGCTCTCGTCCAGCTTGGCCTTCTCCTTCAGTCCCAACTGCGCCGCGTAGTCTCCGTAGACCACTGTCCGCATGGCGCTGAGGGAGGACTGGGGGTCGTAGGGCGTGCCCCAGGAGATGTTGAACACTATGTCGAAGTCGCCGGCCTTCTGGCGATCCCGGTAGGACTGTTCCTCTTCGCCCAGGATCTTCAGATCGATGCCGAGTTCCGACCATTCGCTCTGAAGGTACTCGGCAATGGTCTTTTCCGGCACGCTGTTGCTGTTGTAGAGAATGGTGATCTGGAGAGGAACTCCATCCCGGGTCCGGATCTTCTGTCCCTTCTCCCTTTTCCACCCGGCTTCGTCGAGGATCCGCGCCGCTTCTTCCGGAGAATACGCGTAGGGCTTCAGATCCACGTCGCAGTAGGGAACGGTCTTCGCGAGCAGAAAGTCCGCCGGGCTCTCGATCCCGTGGAAGAGTCCCTCGGAGATCGTCACTTTGTCGACGGCGTGCTGCAGCGCCTGCCGCACCTTCACGTCCTGCAGGGCTCCTCTGGTCGTGTTGAGCAGCAGCATCCGGGTGGACACCGGCTCGGAGAGGATGGTCTTGAACCCCTTCATCGCGGAGAATTTTTCCATGGTCTCGGCGTCGATCATGTTCTTGCCGTAGATGAGATCGATTTCTCCCTTCTCGAGGGCGAGAATGCGGGTCTGGTTGTCGGGAATCACCCGGACCTCGATCTTCCGTATCGCGGGTTTTTCTCCCCAGTATTTCTGGTTTCGCACGTACGTGGCCTTCTGTTCGACCACGTTCTCGGCGAGAATGTAGGCGCCGGTTCCCACGAGCCCGGTGACGCCGTCCTTGGTCGTGCCGTTCTTCATGCATTGCGGAGAGATGAAGCGCATGGGACGGGTGACGCCGAGTTCGATCAGCATGGGAAAGTACGGTTCCTTAAGGCTGATCCTGAGCGTGTAGTCGTCCACGATTTCCACCTTGTCCATCAGGCGCACCATTTCGAGCCAGCCGTGGCGTGCGGCGTTGTCGAGCACCGCGTCGAAGTTCGCCTTCGCCGCCGCGGCGTTGAATTTCTCTCCGTCCGTGAAGAAGACATCCTTTCGCAGGAAGAACGTGTAGACTCTTCCGTCCTCGGAAATGTCCCATTTTTCCGCCAGCCACGGTTCGATCCCCTTTTCGGTGATCCTGACGAGAGACTCGTAGAGCAGGTTCTGCGCGTAGAGTTCCCCCGCGTACAGATGGGGATTCAGATCCCGGATATCCCGGAAATTCACGTAGACCAGTGTTTCGTCGTCGCCGGTCGCCGCCGACGCATGGGGAAGGAAAACGGCCGCCGCTCCGAGGAGCGCAAGGCAGAGAAACAGGCACAACAGAATTCTTCGCAACACACACAACCTCCTTGAGAAAATGGATGTACGGTCCGGGGATCCCCCGGTCTTTCCGCCCTCGTTACGCCGTTCGCCGTTGTTCGCACGGACGGCATTCCATCGAGCGGGAGTGAAGCCACAGAAGAAACGAGAAGCAAAGCCCCGTGAATGTCAGGGCGGTCACGAGAAAAACCGGACTTCGCTGCCACAGCCAGGCAGTCGTGCCGCCTCCCGTTGCCCCGGCGATGCCGGCGAACAGATAGAACACGCCGAAGCACACTCCCTGCCGTCGCTCGCCTCCGAGTTCGGGAACCATGCTGATGGCCGGTGGAAACACCACGAGTGTGCCGACGGTGAGAACGGCCGAGGTGAGCAGGGAACCGAGGGACAGCCCGAACAGGCTCCCGAGATCGGGCAGCAGAAAGAGAAACGCGAGGGACATGAGTCCCAGTCCCACTCCCAGACGGGCGGAGCGCGAAAGAAAGCGCACCGCGAGCGCGGAGACGGGCATCTGAAGGGTGATCCCAAGCACTGCCGAGAGTGTGAATACTCCCGCCACCGAGCCGCTGTCCGGGGAGCTCAGGGGCAGCAGCACGTACAGTTGGTTGAACATGAGATAGTACACCGACATGAGGAACGAAAAGAGCATGAAGTTCCCGTGGCCGAACACCTTCTTCCAGTCGTCCCACACCGGCAGGGGAGAGGCGTGTTCGGAGCCCTCCAGGCGGGGCAGATACGCCCATTGCAACAGGAGGAGCGCGAAAAAGACGCCGGAGGCCACGGTGCACAGTGCACCGAATCCGTGGCGGAGGAGTGCCAGTCCGATCAGCGGCCCGCCGAAGGCGCCGGCTTCGGTGGTCACGTTCTGCAGTGCGTAGATCCGCTCCCGTTCCGCTTCACCCTCGGTCAAGCGGGCTACGAGCGCCTGGTAGGCGGGGGAGAAGAGCGCACTGGCGAATCCCGTGAGAAAGGCCGCCGCAACCACGCCGAAGGGGTGAACCACCACGGCGAAGAGGGCGAATCCCGCCACCCGGAGTGCGCATCCGGTCATGATGACCGTCTGGTAGTTGAACCGGTCGGCCAGCGTTCCGCCCACGAGAAAGAGCCCCTGTTGGCTCAGCATCCTCAGTCCCGCGATGAATCCGGCGAAGCCTGCGGTATATCCCAGACCGTCGGTGAGGTGCGTCGTGAGGTAGGGCAGGAGCATGTAGAACCCCAGATTGAACCCCAGATTGTTCAGGAGGAGCACCTTCACGGGTGCGGAGAGCTGGAGGACGAACGGGACGAATCCTCTTCCGGCGGGCGTGTTCTTTCCGGCCATGATCAGGCGTGCGGCACGATGCGAGGCCGGAGGGCGCGCACCGCCCGGGATGCCAGATCTCCCGCGTTCCGGGCGTGCATGTCCTGGGCGATCACATAGCCGAGGTAGCAGTCGTTGTCGTCCGGATTCGTCGCCGCCGTCCCCGCCGGGGCGAGAAAGGAGCGCACCACGCCGGGACTTGACGCCATGTCTTCCTCGCCGTCCCATCCGGACAGGATTCCCGCACGTTCCGGCAGGACGAAGGCCACGGCGGCACTCCGCGGGTGTTCCGTTCCCTCCGCCGCGAGGTCGGGGGCCTCTCCGAGGGCGAGCTGCACCATCTGGGTCAGCGGGCTGACGCCCGTCACCCGTTCCACGAGTTCCGAGATGTAATTTCCTCCGATACGCGGGTTGATTTCGATGATGCGGGGACCCTCGGGCGTGACGCGGAACTCCACGTGGGCGACACCGTTGTCGTATCCGATGCCCAGGAGCGCCGCCTCCACGAAGTCCGCGGCGCACCGCTCCGTTTCCTCCGGAATCCGTGCGGGGAACATGTGTCCCGCCTCCACCACGGTGCACCGGCCACCCAGTCGTTTGTCCGTCATGCCCAGAACGTGTACCCGTCCGTTCCGTACGGCACACTCCGCGCTGAACTCCTCCCCCGGAAGAAATTCTTCCACCAGCGCCCCTTCGAACCGCTTCTGTCCCCTTGAATTTTCCGGCAGGGCGAGGACGGCGGCGATGGCCTCCCGCAGCTCCTCCACGCTCTCCACCTTCCGAACCAGGGTGCTGCCGTTCATGTCCGCCGGCTTCACCACGGCGGGCAGGCCCGTCGTCGCGGCGGCCGCCGCCGCATCATCCGCGGCAAGGGCGAGGAAAAAGCGAGGAGAGGGCAGTCCCGCCTCTCCGTGGGCGCAACGCATCAGGTATTTGTTCACGGCGCGGGAGACGGCCCGGGGCGGAGCGGAGGGCAGGCCGATGTTCGCGGCCACTTCCGCGGCTGCGCCGATGTAGTAGTCGCAGCTCGTGATCACGCCGTCTGGGCGGAACCCGCCGCAGACCTCCCGGCACGCATCCGTCAGCGCGGAAAGGTTGTTCGTGTCGCAGACGACCACGTCGTCCGCCAATGCCACCACGGGATGCCGTTCCCCCGAGGGAGCGTATCTGTGGTAGAACTCCGGATCTCGGGTCACGAGGACGAAGCCGTGTCCCATCTCCCGTATTTTCCGGGGCAACAGTATTCCCGAGGCGAAACACCAGCTTTCGATCATCAGAAGTTTTTTCATGAGAACCTCTTTCCGTGCAAAAATTTTACAAAAATATATAAAAAAATCATCCAAAATGCTTTTGTCCAAGATGATTCACGAGATTTTTCACGAGAGCGGTTTAGTTTGATGGATCTAACTTATAGCGTGCCTTTGCGGCTTTGTCAAGGGCGCGCCTCATGCTTCGACCCTGCATTTTTTGCGGCAGGTCCTGGGCAGGCGGAAAATCGGCGGAGGAACGTGCGTCCGGCGTACTCCAGGTGCCTGCCTCATCGTGGTGCACGTCGTGACGGAAAACGGCGGCACCTTGCAATGCGCCTCTTCCGAGGCCGTTTTGACGGCCGTCATGGTTGGGAGTATGCTTCTCCTCGAAACACTCGTGACGAGGAGGCGGTGAAGATGAGCAAAGTGGTTCTTGTTCCTCTCGCGGAGGGGTTCGAGGAGATCGAGGCGATCACCGTCATCGACGTGCTGCGCCGGGCCGGCATCGATGTGGTGACGGCATCGGCGGACGACCATGCGGTGCGGGGAGCCCACGGTGTGCGGGTCGCCGCGGAGACGACCCTCGCGGCCTGTGCGGATCGGGATTTCGATATGATCGTCCTTCCCGGCGGCATGCCCGGGGCGGCGAATCTGGTGGCATCCAAACCGTTGCAGGCGCTGTTGCGGCGGCATACCGAGGCGGGGCGCCCTCTGGGGGCGATCTGCGCCGCTCCAGCGGTGGTTCTTCATGCCCTGGGCTATCTCGGGAGCGAGAAGACTGCCTGCTATCCCACTTTCCGGGAGCGGCTCGATCCGGCGAACCGCACGGAGGAACGGGTCTGCGTCGGGGAAAAGCTCGTGACCGGCGCGGCGCCGGGGGCGGCCATGGAGTTCGCCCTCGCCCTCGTGGCGTTTCTCTTGGGCGAGGCGAAGGCGGACGAGCTGGCGGCGGCGATGCTGGTGAAACGGGCGTGAGGTGAAGGGCCGGGGAGGGACCTGTTCCTCCGGGAGTCCCGGGGACGGTCCGATTTTCCGAGGGATGGTCCGGTGGGGGGTGCCGTGCGCGACCGTCGCGAAGGTGCCCTCCGGGTTGTCTGTCCGTGATGGACCCGGCGCGTTTGTGTTTTCCGTCTCGCCCGGCGGTGCTGCGCACGTCTTCCCGCTCCATCTTCCCTGCGGCGGAGAGACGTGTCTTGGCCTCCCCGGTCCATACGATGTCCCTTCGGGCTTCGGGTGTGCCCTGGTGGGCGTACGTGCGGAGCGGCCTCGCACAGCGAGTGAGGAGACAAGGAAAGGAGAGGGAACATCGCATGAAGAGACGCCTTTGTTTCCTGTTGGTTCTGGGTGTTTGCGTTCTTGTTCTTGCGCCTCTTGCGGCGTTTGCTGTCGCACTTTCGGAACACCGCACGGCGTCCGGCCCCTTCGACGTGGCCTGGTTCGAGGCGGGGGATGACGGCGTTCCCCTCGTATTCGTGCACGGCTGGACCTGCGATCACACAAGCTGGCAACACCAGACGGAGTTCTTTGCGAAGGAACGCCGCGTTCTCGCGCTGGACCTTCCGGGGCACGGGGCGAGCAGCGCCCCCGACGCGTCCTATTCCGTCGACATCTTTGCCGCTGCCGTGGCGGATGTGATGACTGCGGCGGGGATCGACCGGGCGGTTCTCGTGGGGCACAGCCTCGGTGGAGCGATCTGCCGGAGATTTGCCGAACGCTTTCCCGAGCGCACGGCAGCGGTGATCATCATCGATGGCGCCTTCGTGTTTCCCCCCGAGGACGAGGAGGCGCGCCGGGCCATGCAGACCGACTACGCCGGCATCGCGTCGGCCTTCGGCGGCGTGTCCCATGACGAAAACGTGCGTGCCTTCATGAGCGGAATGTTTCTCCCGGAGACCTCCGAGGAGACCCGGAAGGCGGTTCTCTCCGTGAGAGCCGGTACGTCACCCCTTGTGGCGAGGCGGGCCATGGAGGATTTCACGAATCTCGACAACTGGGTCGGGCTTCCTGCGGTGACTGCGCCGGCGCTCGCCGTCTATGCCGACGCCAGTGTCGCTTTGGAGCCCGAAATCGAGGGGAACCTGCGGACGCTCTTTTCGGATCTCCGTTACGAGGTCGTGGAGAAGTCGGACCATTTTTTCATGATGGAGAAACCCGACGAGGTGAACGCCCGCATCGACGCGTTTCTGAAGGACCTCCGCTAGGAGGTGCGTCAGGCGAGATCCAGGGTGAGGAGCACGTCCTTTCCGGCCGTCACGGTTCCCGAGGCGGCTGAAAAGGACGTCACCAGGGCCATGTTCGTCACCAGGACGGGAGAGAGCGCGGAGGGCGCCCTGGTCCGAATTGCGTCGAAATCGCAGCGGACGATGGGATTGCCCGTTGCGACCCGGTCTCCCTCGGCGGCGAGGCGGACAAAACCCTCCCCCCGAAGCGTCACGGTCTCGACGCCGATATGAACGAGCACTTCGACACCCTCGGGTGTCCGGATGCCGAAGGCGTGTCCCGTGGCGAAGAGCGCTACGAGTTCGCCCGCGCAGGGAGCCACCACCATGCCGCCACCGGCGGGATCGGGCTCGATGGCGACGCCGTCTCCGGCCATGCGTTCCGCGAAGACCGGATCGGGCACCTCCTCCAGGGGAACGACCCGTCCTGAAATGGGCGCCAGCAGGATAACGCGTTTTTTCCCGAAGCCGAGCATGCCGATTCCTCCCGTTCGTCCCGTCTCCCTTTCCGTTTACGTCCGTTCGCTGTTCCTTGCGTGCGCACTCAGAAGAGCAGCGATGCGGCATCGTCGTCGACGATGACCGTGGCGTTCGGGTGGAGCTGCAGCACCGATGCGGGAAGATCCGGCGTCACGGCTCCGAGAACGGCGCCCCGGATGGCCTCGGCTTTTTCCGGCCCCGAGGCGAGGAGGAGAAGGCGCCGGGCGCTCATGATGGTCTTGATGCCCATACTGACGGCGCTTTGGGGAACCTCCCCGGCGGAGGCGAAGAAGCGGGCGTTCGCCTCGATGGTGCTCGGCGCCAGCCGAACCACGTGGGTTCCCTTTTCAAACTTCACGTCCGGTTCGTTGAAGCCGATGTGGCCGTCTCTGCCGAGGCCGAGAATCTGGAGATCCACTCCTCCTGCGCTGCGGATCGCTTCTTCGTAGCGCTCGCATTCAGCGGCGATGTCCGGTGCGTCCCCCCGCGGAATGTGGCGCTGCCCGGGGGGAATGGGGACGAATCGGAAGAAGTGCTCCTCCATGTAGCTGTGGTAGCTGTCGGGATGCTCCGGGGAGAGCCCGACGTATTCGTCGAGGTTGAAGGTGGTGACGCCGGAGAAATCCACGTCCCCGGCCTGGTGAAGCCGCACCAGTTCCCGGTAGAGTCCCTTCGGCGTGTCCCCCGTGGCGAGGCCGAGCACGCACCGGGGGTTCAGGATCACCCGGCTCGCCACGATGTAGGAGGCCTTGCGGCTCATCTGGTCATAATCCCGTGCAGTCACGACGCGCATGGTCGTCGAAAACCTCCTCTCCTGCAACGAAGGTTTTTCGCACTCGCCAGGACTCGTCGAGGAGGACGAAATCCGCCCGACAGCCCGGCTCGATGCGCCCGCGGTCCTTCTCTCCCAGAAGGCGGGCGGGGTTCCCGGAGACGAGCCGCACCGCCTCCCAGAGGGGAAGTCCCGTCTCGGCGGCGAAGTTCCGAAGCGCCCGATCGAGGGTCAGAATGCTTCCCGCAATGGTGCCGTCGGGAAGCGTCGCCTCCTCGCCGCGGACCGTCACGGTCTGTCCTCCCAGGTCCCATGTCCCCTCGCCGAGACAGGAGCCGCGCATGGCGTCGGAGACGAGCACGAGCCGGTCCTTTCCTTTCATGGCCAGAACGAGCCGGAAGACTGCGGGGTGGGTGTGGACGCCGTCGGCGATGAGTTCGCAGGTGACGTCCGCGTCGAGGGCGGCCCCGGGCAGTCCGGGCCTGCGGTGGTGAAAGGGAACCATGCCGTTGAAGAGGTGGGTGGCGCTCCTGGCGCCGCGGCGGAATGCCTCCATGGCCCGCTCGTAGGTGGCGGAGGAGTGCCCCAGGGAGGGAACGATTGCCGTTTCCCGCAATGCATCAAGAAAACGCCACTCCTCGTCCTCTTCGGGAGCGAAGGTGACGAGGCGCAGTGCCTGCTGCCGGCGCCGGACAAAATCCGGATCGGGGCGCCGCACGAAGGTGCCGTCCTGAGCGCCGCAGCGGCTGCGGCTGAGAAAGGGACCCTCCAGGTGCGCCCCGAGCACCCGGGCGCCGCGTCGCGGCGGCGTGGTCATGGCGGTGTGCACCGCCTGGAGTGCCGCGTCGATATGGGGCTCGTCCATGGTCATGGTGGTGGGGCAGAAGGCGGTCACGCCGTGGGCGGTGAGCGCTTCGGCGATGCGTTCCAGTGAGGCGGAGGAGGCATCCATGGTGTCGGCGCCGCAAACGCCGTGGACGTGGATGTCCAGAAACCCCGGGGCGACCCAGGCGCCCTCCGCCTCGGTGACACTCTCCACGTCGGAGGGAACCGCGCCTTCCGGCACGATGTCCCTGATGCGGTCGTCGAAGAGAAGCGCCTTTCCCTCGCACCAGGTTCTGCCCGTAAGGATCTTGCCGCCTCTGAGGGCCTTCATGGCGTTTCCTCCTCCCTCTCCGTGGCGATGAGGCTTTTCGCCGACGTGTCTCCGCTTCGGCCCCGCCGCGATACCTGCGTGTCCGGGGGGCCGAAGCGCTTGTTTTTTGCCGCGCCGGAGCGGTGATTTTCGGGGGCCGACGCTCCGATGGGCGGCGAGACCGCCCGGGGAGAGGCGTCTGCGCGTCTCACCGTTTCTTCAGATGGCGTCTCATGGCGTCCGCGAGCAGCTCCGCCTTGGTGCCGATGACGATCTGCATCACCTTCGCACTCGGGCGGACGAGCCCCGTCGCGCCGAGTGCCTTGATCGCCGCCTCCTCAACGACGGTGCCGTCCTTCAGGGTGAGGCGGAGCCTGGTGATGCAGGCGTCGATCTGTTCCACGTTCTCCGGTCCGCCGAGCCTGGCCATGTAGGCCGCGGCGAGTTCCGCCAGATCCTCCATGGAGGAGGCCTTCGCGGTCATGCCCGTCGCGTCCGCCTCGCGCCCCGGCGTGGGCAGGTTCATGGCGCGGATGATGAGCACGAAGAGAAAATAGTAGAGCGCGGCGAAGACGAGACCGAGGGGGAGAAGCATCCACCCCTTCGTGGAGAGGCCGTAGTTGAGCACGTAGTCGATGGCTCCCGCGGAGAAGCCGAATCCGTGATGGATCCCCAGAAGTTCGCACACCGCAAGGGAAAGTCCCGTCAGCACCGAGTGGGCCACGTAGAGGACGGGGGCGAGGAACATGAAGGCGAACTCGATGGGCTCGGTGATGCCCGTGAGGAAGGAGGTGAGCGCCACGCTGAGCAGAATGCCCGCCACGGCCTTGCGGTTCGCCGACCGGGAGGTGGTGTACATGGCGAGGGCCGCCGCGGGAAGGGCGAACATCATGATGGGAAAGAACCCGGTCATGAAGGTTCCCGCCGTGGGGTCGCCCGCGAAGTAGCGATGCAGATCCCCCGTCACCACCTTGCCCGCCGCGTCCGTGTAGGAGCCGAAGACGAACCACACCAGACTGTTGAGGACGTGGTGCAGCCCCACCGGCAGCAGCAGGCGGTTCAGGGTGCCGAAGACGAAGGCGCCCAGGATGCCCGCGCCGACGATCCACTCGCCCACGCCGTGGATGACCTGCTGGATGGGAGGCCAGATGTAGCCGAAGACGAGGGCCAGAGCGATGCTGACGCCCGACGCGGCGATGGGGACGAAGCGCTTCCCGCCGAAAAAGCCCAGGAAGTCCGGAAGCTTGATGTTGTGGTACTTGTTGTAGAGCAGTCCTCCCACGACGCCGGAGAGAATTCCCGCCAGAACGCCCATGTTGATCGTGTCGTTGATGGTCACCACGGCCTTGGTGAGCGTCAGGTATCCCACGGCCCCCGCGAGGGCCGCCGCACCGCCGCCATCAAAGGCGATGCCCACCGCCACGCCGATGGCGAAGAGCAGGGCCAGGTTGTCGAAGATCGCCGCGCCCGCCTGCATGACGAAGGGTATGTCGAGCACGTCTCCCGCCCCCAGCCGCAAAAGCAGCGCCGCCGCGGGGAGCACCGCCACGGGAAGCATCAACGCCTTGCCGAGTTTCTGCAGACTTCCGAGCATTTGTCGCACCCTCTTTTCGTGGAATTTTGAATCCCTGGCTTCCGGTAAACGTTTTCACCGTTCCGGGATGCCTAAATCCCGAAGGAGACCTCGTACTTGAAGCGCTTTCCCCGATAGATGCACTTGGAGTACTCCACCGGCGTTTTCGGGGCTGCGTAGGCGACCCGCCGGAAGAGCAGGAGGGGCGTCCCCGGGGCGAGGTCCAGGTGCTCCGCCTCGAAATCGGAGCAGAGCACGGGCTCGATGGTCTGCCGCGCGTGAGAGAGCTGCACGCCGAAACGGGTCCGCATGAGCGCGTAGAGGGATTTCCCCTCCAGAAGTTCCCGGGAGAATTCCGGAAAACGGCACGCGGGAATCCAGACGTTTTCCAGCGAGAAGGGTTCCTCCTCCACGAAGCGGAGGCGAAGGATGTTGAAGACCGTTCCCTCTCCGGAGCCGATCTCCAGGGCCTCGCGAATGGTCCGGGACGCCTCCTCGCGTTCGAAGAGGAGGATTTTCGTCCGCGACGCCAGGCCGGCGGCGCGGATATTGTCGGAAAACCCCGCCAGATGGGAGGACGTGCAGGCCGATTTGGGATGGGCCACGAACGTCCCCCGTCCCCGCTCCCGGTAGAGGACGCCCTCGTTCACCAGGGCCGTGACGGCCTTGCCCGCGGTCATGCGGCTGATGGCGAAGCGCTCGCAGAGATCGCGCTCCGAGGGGACGGGATCCCCCGGGGAGAGTTCGCCGTTGTCGATCATCTCCTGGAGCGCTTCCTTGATCTGGTAGTAGAGCGGGATCGGGCTGTTCTTGTCCAGTTTGCGCAGGAAAATCATCTCCCGGAGGGCTCTTGGGTTTTTGGACATGTCGTCTTGTTGACATGTGGACTATACCACTTGAGGTCCGGGGAGGCAACCCCTTTGCGGGCGTCTCTGGGGTATACTGAAAAAACAGGGCGGGGGAGGCCTTTCTCCACGCGCTCTTGTGTCTTCGGCCGGGCGGGCGCCCCCGGAGACGCCCATCTTTGCGAACGCGGGGGGACCCGGATGAACGAGAGAGAGGCTCAGGACACGAGGACGGACAGGGGGGCGGAGGCGCGGTACGCCGCCCTGGACGAGCCCGAAAAACTGGTGGTGCGCTCCGCGGCGGTGGCGTATGTTCCGCTGAACGAGGCGGGGTTCTCGAAATTCTTCGGCTTCGCGTTTCCCGAGACATTTGCCCGGACCGGCGTGTTGCGGGCGCCCCAGCGCCTGATCAAGAGCCTGGTGTCGAAGGGAATCCTGCAGGATGCGGGCAAGCTCCGGTGGCGGTGCGCTCCCGAGCTTGTGGACACGGCCTTCCGTGATGCGGTGTCGCGGAAGGAGCTGACGCAGCTGCTCTACGCGGTGCGCCGCGTCGTGCCCGTTCCGCTCCGCTTCGGCCAGGAAGTGTACGAGAACGCGGATGACCTTGCCCGGGGCTTGCGCTACGCCCTCTTCGGCGGCGAAGAGGAGACGTTCCTCCGCCTTGTCAAGGGGCCGAGGCTTTCGGACGGCGAACGGACGGCCCCGGCGTCGCTCGTGTACGCTCTTCTGGCCGTTCCGGAAAATCTCCCCTTTTTTCTGGGGCTGTCCGAACGCGCCGTCAACATGCTGGCGGGGTTTTTCACCTCGGACGCGCTGCGGTTTCTTCGGCCGCTTCCCACGCTGCTTTCCTTTCTGCGCGCCGCGCTGCAAAAATATCCGGGGTCTTCCTTCCTCATCTCCCTCGTCGCCATCGAGGGGGTTCTCCGGGGCGACCGAGAGGCGGTGGAGGAGGCGCGTGCGCGTTTCGGGGAACTGCCGTCACCCCTTCCGGGAGAACTTCTCGCCTGGGCCGGTTCCTTCGCGGCGCTGCGGATCCTGACGGAGGAGGGCAGTGCCGCGGCGGCGGCGGCCCGGTACGAGCAGGCTCTGGAAGAATTTTTCCCGAAGGGGAAAAAAGGTCCCCTTCCTTTTCTCTTCGCCCTTTTCTATCCCCTGGCGCGCATCGCCTGCGGCGACAGGGCAAGCCTGGGGCGCGCCTACGACTACGGCGTGGCCTGCCAGGAGGCGTCCGGCAACGTTCCTTTCTCAGGCGCCTCTTTCATCGCTGCGGTGACGGCGGCCTTCTTCCTGCGCCCCGCCGAGCCTGTCTTTGCCCCGGAGCAGGGGGAGTCCGCCAGGGCGGAGAAGCCCGGGGAACTGCTGGCGTCTCTGCTGGCGGCGGAGGCGCGGCGGATGGAGAAGGAGCGCGTGCGAGAGGGGGACCTTCACCCCATCGAAAGCCTGTTTCTCGCCATCGGCGCCGCCTGGACCGGAGTGGGCGTTTCCGAGGAGTACCTTGCTTTTCTGGAGAGGCTGACGAAGAAGCTCTTCGCCTGCGGCTATGCGTGGCTCGGGGGCGAGTGCGCGGCGGCACTGCGGGCTCTCGGATACGACGGATCGATGGAGGGCGTGCCGCCGATGGAAGAAGGTTTCCGCCTGGTGAGGCTCTGGAAGCGCCGTTCTTCCTGGGAGATGGCGCTCTCCGGGCTGGAACAGGTGGCGACGGGGGCGGGAGAGACGGAGGAGGGTGAGAAACGGGCGGCGTCCAAGCGCCTCGCGTGGCATCTGATTCTGAAGTCCTCGTCGCTCACAGGGGGGCTTGCCGTGCAGATCGAGCCCCTGGAGCAATCCTCCCGGGGGCGGACCTGGAGCAAGGGGCGCAAGGTGGCGCTCAAGCGGCTCTCCCGGGATCGAAAGAGCGTTCCCTACCTGACGCTTCAGGATCACCGCGTCTGCGACAGCCTTGAGGAAAACAAGTACTACACCCCCTTCGGCGTCGGTTCCACCTACGACTTCGATCTTTCCCGGGCGCTGGAGGCGCTCCAGGGACATCCCCTGCTCTTCCGGAGCGACGACCCCTCGGCGCGGCTGGAGATCGTGGCGACGGAGCCGCGCCTGGAGACTACCCGCACGGACGAGGGAGTCCGCCTGCGGATCGTTCCCTGGTTCTCCTCGGAGAACTCCTGGAGCCTCTTCGAGGAAAGCCGCTTCCGGCTCCGCCTTGTGCGCCCCCGGCAGCACCATCTGGACCTCGCCCAGCTTCTCGGCAGGCAGGGGACGCTTTTTCCGGCGGGGGCGCTTCCCCGCCTCGCCGCGGCGCTTTCACAGCTTGCTTCTTTCGTGGAAATCCGCACCGACCTGGAGGGCGTGGTGACCCGGGAGGAGATTCTTCCGGGAGATCCCCGTCCGGTGGTGCAGCTCATTCCCTCTCCGCCGGGTTTTCTGGTGGAACTCTTCGTCCGTCCTCTCGGCCTCGACGGGCCGCTCTGCAAGGCCGGCAAAGGAGGTGTCACCGTCTTCGGTCTCCGGGAGGAGGCCCGGGGCGTGGCGCAGCGCTCCTTCGCCGACGAGGAGGAGCGGGCCCGGCTCTTCCGGGAATCCTGTCCCTCCCTCGACCGGGGGGAGCAGCTCGCGCCGGATCAGTGGCGCTTCGACGATCCCGAGGACTGCCTGGAGTTCCTTCTCGAACTGGAGGAACAGGGCGACCGGGTGAACGTCGAGTGGCCCTCGGGGGGACGCCTGGAAGTGCGGCGCCTTGTTGGGCACGAGGAGTTCCGGGCCTCCCTCCGGGGAGAACGGAACTGGTTCGCTCTCTCCGGCACGGTGGAGGTGGACGAGGAGACCGTGCTGGATCTGCGGCAGCTTCTGGACCTGATGGAGAAAAACCGGGGACGCTTTCTTCCCCTGGGCAAGGGAGGCTTTCTCGCCCTCACCCGGGAGTTTCGGCGGCGGCTGGACGAGCTGGCCCTTTTGGGAGAGGTCAAGGGGAAGGATCTGCGCTTCTCGCCCCTGGCGGCGCCGTTTCTGGAGGAGCTGGAGGCGGAGACCCCGGGGCTCGTCAAGGACGAGGCATGGGAGGTGCGGATGGACCTGCTCCGGGAGGCGTCCACGCTCGCTCCGGAGCTTCCCGCCACGTTCCGGGGCGAGCTGCGCCCCTACCAGCAGGACGGCTTCCGCTGGCTCTGCCGCCTTGCCCACTGGGGCGGCGGTGCGTGCCTCGCGGACGACATGGGATTGGGCAAGACTGTCCAGGCCCTGGCACTGTTGCTCTCCCGGGCGCATCTAGGGCCGTCCCTCGTGGTGGCACCCACCTCCGTGGCGGCCAACTGGATGAGCGAGGCCGCACGTTTCGCCCCCTCCCTGCGCGTGCACGATTTCCGTCGGAACGACCGGGAGCGTCTCGTGGCGGAACTCGCCCCCTTCGACGTGGTGGTGACGAGCTACGGCCTGCTCCTCGGCGAGGAAAAGCTCCTCTCCCGCCCCCAGTGGAACGTGGTCATCCTCGACGAGGCCCAGGCGATCAAGAACGCCGGGGCGAAGCGCACCGCCGCGGCGTTCTCCCTGAACGCCTCCTTCCGCATGGCCACCACGGGAACGCCCGTGGAGAACAACCTGGGGGAGCTCTGGAGCCTCTTCCGCTTTCTCAACCCCGGCCTGCTCGGCTCCGCCCAGTCCTTTGCCCGGCGTTTCGCCGCGCCCATCGAGAAAGAGGGGGACCGCACCGCCCGGGTGCGTCTCCGGCGCCTGCTCGCCCCCTTCCTGCTCCGGAGGACCAAGGAGGCCGTGCTGGAGGAGCTGCCGGAGAAGACAGAAGTGCTTCTCACGGTGGAGCTCTCCGAGGAAGAGCGGGCGCTCTACGAGTCGGTTCGCCGCCGCGCCCTGGAGACCATCGAGCAGGACGCCGGAGAGGAGCGGGACCGCCGGTTCCGCATCCTGGCTGAACTCATGCGGCTTCGCCGGGCCTGCTGCAATCCCCGGCTCGTGCTCGAGGGGACAGAGCTGCCCAGCGCCAAGCTCGATGCCTTTGCGGAGCTGGTGGAGGACCTCCGGGCGAACCGTCACCGCGCCCTCGTCTTCAGCCAGTTCACGGGTCACCTGGCCCTGTTGCGCCAGTATCTGGACTCGGAGGGAATTCCCTACCAGTACCTGGACGGCGCAACGCCTCCGGAGGCGCGCCGCCGCGCCGTGGACGCCTTTCAGAGCGGCAGCGGCGACGTCTTTCTCATCAGCCTTCGGGCGGGCGGCACGGGGCTCAATCTCACCGCCGCGGACTACGTGATCCACATGGACCCCTGGTGGAACCCCGCCGTGGAGGATCAGGCCTCGGACCGGGCGCACCGCATCGGCCAGAAGCGCCCCGTCACGATCTACCGTGTGGTGGCCAGGGACACCGTGGAGGAGAAGATTCTCGATCTGCACCGCACCAAGCGGGAACTCGCCGAGGGTTTGCTCGAGGGGACCGACGCGGCGGTGCGCCTCTCCACGGAGGATCTGGTGGCCCTTTTCCGGGAGGAATCCGCGTGAGCGGACCCGGCGAGTCCTACGGCCTCTTCTGGCCCGGCAAGAATGCCGCGAAAGACCTGGCGGCGGTCCCCCCCGCGGGGCACCTCCGCCCCTGCCCGGAGGAGAGCGTGGACTGGGAGCGCACACGGAACCGCATGATCGAGGGGGAGAACCTGGAGGTGCTCAAGCTCCTCCGGAAGGACTGCGAGGGCCGGGTGAAACTCGTCTACATCGATCCCCCTTACAACACGGGAAAGGATTTCGTCTACGCCGACGACTACCGGAGAGAGGTGCCGAAAAATGCTCCGCGGCGCGGCGGAAACGGCGGCGCGGAGGGCGCGTCCCGGCAGGAGGCGGAGGAGCGGCGCCATGCGGCGTGGCTCTCCATGATGTATCCGCGGCTTCTCGCGGCCCGGGACCTTCTGGCCCGGGAGGGGGTGCTCTTCGTCTCCTGCGACGAAGGGGAGCATCCCCGCCTGCGGCTGCTTCTGGACGAGATCCTCGGCGGAGCGAATTTCGTGGGCGACCTGGTCTGGGCGGGGGGGCGCAAGAACGATTCGCGCCTCCTCTCGGTCTCCCACGAGTACATCGTCTGCTACGTCCGGGACGCGGCGTTTCTGAAAGAACTGGGTGTCCGGTGGCGGCAGCGCAAGAGAGGGCTGGAGGAGATCTATGCCCAGTACCGGAAGCTGCGGCGGCGCTTCCGAAGCGATCACGCCGCCGTGACCGCCGCGATGAAGGCCTGGTTCGCCGCCCTTCCCGACGAGGCTCCCGCCAAGGCCCACCGCCACTACTCCTGTGCCGATGCGCGGGGGCTCTACTTTCCGGACAACATCTCCTGGCCCGGCGGCGGAGGTCCCCGGTTCGAGGTGCTCCATCCCCGGACGGGCAGACCCGTGAAAATCCCCTCCCGGGGGTGGATGACCAGCGATCCCGAGAAGATGCGGCGGTGGATCGCCGAGGACCGGGTGCACTTCGGCGACGACGAGACCGCCGTGCCCTGTTTCAAGTCCTATCTGGCCGACCGGGAGGAGCAGGTCCCCTACAGCGTCTTCTACCGGGACGGGCGGGCCGCCACCAAGCGCCTGCGCCGCCTCATGGGGGGGGACTGCTTCGATTTCCCCAAGGACGAGGAGGTGCTGCGCGAGCTGGTGGCCATGGTCACCGATCCCGGCGATCTGGTGCTGGACTTCTTCGCCGGGTCGGGATCGACGGGGCACGCCGTGTTGGCCCAGAACGCCCTCGGCGAAGGAGACCGGCATTTCCTGCTCGTCCAGAGCCCCGAGCCGCTCGACCCTGCCAACAAGGGGCAGCGAAACGCCGCGGCCTACTGCGACCGCCTCGGCAAACCCCGTACCATCGCGGAACTCGCCAAGGAGCGGCTCCGTCGGGCGGGTCGGGCGGTGGCTCAAGACGCGACACGCCCCGGCCGCGCACGTTCTTCCGGCGAAAACGGGCCGCTTCGTTCGGAGGGAGCAGACTGCACGGAAAAGAGGGAAGCGGCCGAAAGCTGCGGAGAACGCGCGCTCCAGCGCTGCGGCGCTCCTCCCGACCTGGGCTTCCGCGTCTACAAGCTCGAACCGTGCGAAAGGGGCGGCGCGAAAGGCGAGGGGCCGCTTCCCTGACAGAAACAAGCACGGTTCCGGGGGCGCTTCTTTTTCCCTTTCGTGCGCTCCTTTTCCCGGCCGAGTCTCAGTGCAGGTCGGTTTTGACGTCGGCTGGATGTCACACGGCCACAGGGCCTGTCCCGAGCCGTTTTTTCGCTTTCTGCAGGCTCAAGAGGACATCGCGCCTCAGCATCCGTAGAGAACGGCAGATGACATTTCGCCTGTTTTGTTTGAAAGGATGACGTTCTCCCCGCTTCGTCACAGGAATGTTCGCTCCGCTTGTTCCGCAAAGAGTTTTATGGCAAACTTGCTGGAAGGCTACACGGTCGGGCATGAACTGTCGAAGGCGGACTCCTGGCAACTTCCCCGAGGAAGCGCAAGGCTCCACCCGGCCCTGACGTCCGGAAGGTCTCTTGAGGAGGCAGAGGTATGTGGGAATCCGAAGGCAACCTATCGAGTCCGAGGGCGCTTCCATGAGCGGAAGCGGAGACCGGCGAGGCGTGCGCCTCCCGGAATTTCTTTTCATCATGCGGCTTTTTCCCGCCCTCGCGGTCCTGCTTTTTCCCCTTCTCGATCCGCTTCCGTCGTCGTCTTCCGCGTCCGCCCGGATCTTCGCCACCGAGAACGACGGCTTCTTTCACTCCTTTTCCGTCTCCGACGGTCTCTCCCAGTCCACGGGGCAGGACATCCTTCAGGACTCCCTGGGGCACCTGTGGATAGGCACCCAGGACGGACTGAACCGCCTCACCGGCAACGGATTCCGCGTCTACCGCAGGGAGGAGGGAAATCCCCGCTCCCTCTCGAACAACGTCATCATGGAACTTTTCGAGGACTCCCGGAAGACCCTGTGGATCGGCACCTTCCAGGGAGGGCTGAATCGCTACGATCCCGCCTCGGATTCCTTCGAACGGTTCACCGCAGGGACCGACGTGCGCTCCCTGCGGTCCGACCAGGTGAGGGATCTCGCCGAGAACGGAAAGGGCGAGCTTCTCGTGGCCACCGACCGGGGGCTCGACATTTTCGATGCGGCGCGCGAGCGGGTCCGGAGGATTTCCGCCACGGACGGCCTCTATGTGGACCGCCTTTTCGTGGACGGGGAGGGAACGGTCTGGATGGGGTGCAACACGGGGCTCGTGCGGCTCAATTCCGACGAGTCGATCTCCGTCTTCTTTCCACCGCTGGATGGGTCGCGACAGGTGGTCTCCCTCACCAGTGGAGAGGGGCGGGAGATTCTCGTCGTCTTCGAGACGGACGCGCTGTTTCTCTTCGATCCCGCCACGGAGCGGTTCCGCCCCTATCCGAGGCGGCATCCGGAGCTGGCGACGGCCAACTATCTCGTGGAGCGCACTTCCCGGGGGACGCTCTGGATCGGGACCTTCGACAAGGGGCTTTTTCGGGACGACGGCCCGGATACGCCGATCCTCCATTTCCGGAGAAACCCCGAATATCCGGGAACCCTCGCGGGGAACGCGGTGCGCAGGCTCTACGAGGACAAAAACGGCCACCTGTGGGTGGGCACCTACTACAACGGCGTGTCGGTCTTCGCTCCGGAGCGGCAGAAATTCCACGTGGTCCGTTCGGACCCGCAGAATTCCGCCTCACTTCTGGACAACATGGTCCGCGGGTTCTGGCTCGACGAGGAGAAGGGCGAACTCTGGGTCGCCACGCTTCAGGGCGTGAGCCGCTGGATTCCCCGGAGTGGAGGATACCGGCGCTACACCGCGGGCGACGGTTTTCCGAAAAATCTGGCCGCACGAGTGCGGGGGATGTACCGCGCGCCGGACGGACGGCTCTTCGTCTTCTGCTTCGGCGGTCTCGCCGTCTACGACGGAGCGCAGGACCGATTCGTTTCCTACGTGCCGCCGGGAGAGCTGCCCGAGGGGTACCGGTCCGACCGGACGCTGGCACTGCACCTGGACCGGTGGGGAAACGAGTGGATCGCCACGGAGGCGGGGGTCTTTCGGCGCGATTCCCGGGGCGAATGGACCCGTTTCGTCCACGATGACGACGACCCGAGGAGCCTGGTGAGCGACTATATCACCCGTTTCTTCGAGGACCGGGAGGGCCGGGTCTGGATTTCCTCCGAGTCCGCGGGGGTGAGCATCTGGACGCCCGGCCTGGATGGATTCGACACGCTGGCCCACCGCATGGGCGATCCGGAGAGCCTGGGGTCGAACAATCTCTTTGCTTTTGCCGAGACCGACGACGCCTTCTGGCTCGGCACCCAGGGAGGCGGCCTTTCGCGCCTCGACAAGGGGACGGGAAAAATCCGAAACTACGGTTTTCAGGAAGGTCTTCCGAACGAGACGATCTACGCGGTGCTTCCCGGCGCGGAGGAGGAGCTGTGGCTCAGCACCAACAACGGTGTTGCTCGATTCAACCCCAGGGACGGGGCCGTGCGGACCTTTGACGAGTACGACGGACTGCAGAGCCGGGAGTTCAACAACTTCGCCTCTTTCCGGAGCGGCGACGGCACGCTCTTTTTAGGCGGCGTGGCGGGGTTCAACTATTTCCGTCCCCAGGAGCCGGACGGCGGCGTTCCTGCCCGGGGTGTCGTGCTCGACGCGCTCCTCGTCCGCGGGGAGAACCGGAACGACGCCTGGACGCTCAACACCGCCGGATCCGTCGATCTCGCCTGGCACGAGAAGGATCTCACCCTGGTGTACTCTCCGGTGGATCTCTCCGGGGGTGACCGCATCGAATTCATGTACCGGCTTGTGGGGTACGACGAGGACTGGAAGCGGGTGGGGCACCGGCGGGTGGCGGAATACACCAACCTTCCCGACGGAGAGTATCTCTTCCGGATCAAGGCGTCCAACGGATCGGGAGAGTGGGGAGAGGACGCCGCGGAATATCGCATCCGCATCGGCGTTCCCCCCTGGAAGACGCCCTTCGCCTACGCAGTCTACGTTCTCGGCGGCATCCTCTTCATGCTCTCCGTCTACACTTTTGCCGCCCGGAGGCAGTCCAGGGCGCTGCGGAAGGCGGAGGAAGAGCGAGTGCGGCTGGAGGAGCTGGTCCGGGAGCGGACGTTCGAACTGGTGCAGGCCAATCGGGAGCTTGCGGTTCTCGCCTCCCGGGATACACTGACGGGGCTTTTCAACCGGCGTAAGTTCGACGAGACCTTCGCCGCGGAATTCTTTCGGGCGGACCGGTTCGACCGACCTCTTTCCCTTGCTCTGGGGGACATCGATCAGTTCAAGATGCTGAACGACCGGGAGGGACATCTCTACGGCGACCGGGTTCTTGTCGCCGTAGCGGAAAGCCTCTCCGCGGAAATCCGAAGCACTGACGTTCTCGCCCGGTGGGGCGGGGACGAGTTCGCCCTGCTCATGCCCGAGACGGGGACCGACGAGGCCCTGGCGGTGATGGAGCGGCTGCGGCGGGGGCTCGCCGAGGTGGGACGGCGCTTCGACAGGGAGATTTCCATGAGCTTCGGCGTGGCGGGGAGAGTGCGCGGTGGGACTCCGGAAGACCTGATGCACCGCGCCGACGAGGCGCTGTTGCGAGCCAAGCGGGAGGGGCGGGACCGGGTGGTGCTGAGCGATCCTCCCGAGTGATCCCCTCTGTGCGCAGGAGGTGTCCTTTTTGGAGCACCCGGCGACCGGGGCGGCGGTGAGCGCCTCCTGCGTTGCTGGGTTCCCCATACGGGCGGTCTTTTCGCATCGAGCCCGTTGTGACGCGGGTCCGCCCGCACGGCTCGGCGGTTCCGGAGGCGAGCCGATTCCTTGACACGGTGCTGCCGCTCGGACACGGCAAGGAGCTTCCGGAAAAAGCCGGAGAATCCCGCTTGCGCCCGTCGTGACGCAATTCGTCCGTATGGCTCGGCGGTTCCGGAGGCGAGCCGATTCCTTGACACGGCGCCGCCGCTCGGACACGGCAAGGAGCTTCCGGAAAAAGCCGGAGAATCCCGCTTGAGCCCACCGAACACCAGAATTCTCTTCCCCGAACGGTGCAACCACCCACGCCCCCGCTTTCGCCACCGAACATCAGGATGCCCTCTCTGCACGACGCAACCGCCTCCGCCCCGCACCGATAGGTTTTTCGCGGAATGGATTGGTTCGGTTCGGTTCGGTATACTTTATACGACAGCGCTATGCTATACTGGTCTCAAAGGGCAACGTCGCCTTCCGAAAGCGATTTTAGTCTTTGACGGAAATGCGGCGACCCGTCGGTTCGCACCGGCGAAAAAGCGACGAAGGCTCCGTTTTCGCCCTTTCCGGTTTTTTCGCGTTCTCCCTCTTCCGCCTTGCAGACGAGTGTACCCCGGGTGCTCCGCGTTGCCGCCCTTCCATGGCGCGGCGGGCACCCTCCGGAGCGGAACGGACTTTTCCCGTTCCCTACGCGCAAGGGCACTGCCCCGGGACGGAGGATCGCCATGACGCAACCCTTCCTCACCGCCCTCTGGCAACATCTGGTCATCGTGTGCACCGCCGTGGGCATCGCCGCGGCCATCGCCGTTCCCCTGGGGATCGTCGTGTCGGGCCATCCCCGGGTGGCCGGAGCGATTCTCTTCGTGGACGGCGTGGTCATGACCATTCCCTCCGTGGCGCTCTACGGGCTGCTCATGCCCGTGCTGGCCCTCGTCGGCAAGGGAATCGGAACCGTGCCCGCGGTTCTCGCCATGATTCTCTACTCGCAGCTCCCCATGCTCCGCAACACCGTGGCGGGCATCCGCAACGTGGATCGTTCGGTGATCGACGCCGCCCGGGGCATCGGCATGGGGAAATGGCGGATTCTCGCCACCGTGAGCCTTCCCCTGGCCTTTCCGGTGATCATGGCGGGCATCCGCTCCTCCTTCGTCATGGGAGTGGGGGTGACGGCCATCGCGGCCTACATCGGAGCGGGGGGGCTGGGCATGTACATCATGCTGGGCATCGCCAACAGCAATCGGGATCTGATCGTTACGGGAGCCCTGGCGACCACCTCCCTGGCGCTCCTGGCGGACCTGCTTCTGGGACGACTGCAGCGCGTGCTGGAACGCCGCATGGGAAAGGGGTGACGGCCGTGGAGAAGACCATTGACGAGATTCGGATCGTGGAGCGCACCGATGCCGCCGAAGTCGTTTCGGAGGAGCGACCGGCACTTTCGTCTTTCGGGGCGGATGTCGCGCCGGTGCCCGGGCACGATGGCGGAAAGGTGCGCGACGGAGAGGAAACGCCCCTCATCCGTTTCGTCGGCGTGGAGAAACGGTACGACAACGGCGTCGTGGCGGTGCGGAATCTCGACCTTGAAGTCCGCAGAGGAGAGATTCTCGTGCTCATCGGTCCCTCGGGGTGCGGCAAGACCACCAC
>NZ_JARKPW010000213.1:0-2416 GCF_029975095.1 Aminiphilus sp. | reverse complement strand
CTTCCGCTGAGCTATCCGCCCCCATGCCCACCGACGCGAGGCATAGTATATCGAGCTGCGGCAGGGATGTCAACACCTTTGCGACAAATTTTCCGTCCGGTGTTCCTCGACGATGCGCTTGTAGAGCCGGGCCGAGTCCTTGGGTATGCGGCGCTGGGTGAGATAGTCCGTGTAGTAGAGCCCGAAGCGCTTGGCGAAGCCGAAGGTCCACTCGAAGTTGTCGTAAACGGACCAGGCATAATATCCCCGGACGTCCACACCCTGCTTCACCGCCTCGATCACGGCGTCGAGATGGTCCACCAGAAATTTCTGGCGTTCTTCGTCGTGGATGAAGTCCCCCTCCGGAACGTCGTTCCAGGCGGAACCGTTCTCGGTGATGTAGAAGGTTTCGATGGCGTACTCGTCCCGAAGGCGCAGAAGGAGTTCCGTGAGCCCCGAGGGAACGATGCACCAGCCCATGGCGGTACGTGGCCCCGCCGGGGCGTCCACGAGACGCAGGGGAATCGGCCTCGTCGGGTCCGCCACGACGTAGCTGGGGAAGTAGTAGTTCAGGCCGAAGAAGTCGGGTTTGCCCCGCACGGGATCGAGGTCACCTTCCCGAATTTCGGGCATGCTCTCGGGAACATGGCGGTAGAGGCTTTCGGGATAGCGCCCCCGGAAGAGGGGATCGAGAAAGAGGCGGTCCTCCCAGTCCATGAGCAGTTCCGCGGCAACGCGATCCTCGGGACGGTCCGTGGCGGGCAGGGCGAGGGTGGTGTTCATGACGATCCCCGCCTTTGCTCCGGGTGCGTAGGCCCGAATGCGGTCCATGGCGAGGACGTGGGCACGGTTGAGCGTGTGGGCGGCATGGTGAGTGAGCCGAAGGTTTTTTCTCCCCGGTGCCTGGCTGCCGTTGTAGTAGCCGTTGAAACAGATGCAATAGGGTTCGTTGAAGGTCACGATCAGGGGAAGCCGGTCACCGAGACGGCGGAGCACCGTCTCTGCGTAGTCGGCGAAGTGGTCCGCCACGTCCCGCTCGGGCCATCCGCCGCGGTCCTCCAGTTCTTGGGGAAGGTCCCAGTGGTAGAGGGTGCACATGGGAACGAGCCCTCGCCGAAGGATTCCGTCCACCAGGCGGTCATAGAAATCGAGCCCCCGCGGTTCGACCGCGCCGCATCCCCTGGGGAAAATGCGCGGCCAGGCCACGGAAAAACGGTAGGAAGCGATACCCAGTTCCTTCATGAGGTCCAGGTCTTCCTCCCAGCGATGGTAGTGATCGCACGCCACGTCTCCGTTGTGAGCCTCGTAGACCTTGCCGGGGGTGCGGCAATAGGTGTCCCAGATGGAACACCCCCGACCGTTGGCCCAGACGGCTCCCTCGATCTGGTAGGCCGCGGTGGCCACACCCCAGAGAAAGTCCTTCGGCAGGGCCTTCAGGTCCAGCGAATGGTGCGTCATGGTCGTCCTCCTTCGTTTTTCGATGGGGTTCTCTCCCCGGTGCTGGGGTTTTCTCCGGCGACGCTCAGCGTCGCTTGTGTTTGCTCATGTCGTAGATCACGGCACCGACGATGATGCATCCCTTGACCACCTGCTGCAGGTAGGGGGAGACACCGAGAAGGATAAGGCCGTTCTCCACTACGGCGAGAATCATGATGCCCGCGACCATGCCGCTCACGGTGCCGAGGCCGCCGCTGTGACTGATGCCGCCCACGGTGACCGCGGCGATGGCGTCAAGTTCGTACATGTTGCCGTAGGTGGCGTTGCCCGCGGCGGTGCGGGCGGCCATGAGCATGCCCCCGAACGCGGCGAGGAAGGCCGCGATGGTGTAGACCGCCACGAGGTTCAGCTCCACCGAGACCCCGGAGACGCGGGCGGCGTTCTCGTTGCCGCCGATGGCGTAGATGTTCTTGCCGAAGGCGGTGTGATTGAGTATCACCCAGACTGCTCCGGCGGCGACGAGAAAGTAGATCGCCAAAAGGGGCACGGGGCCGACCATGGCACGCCCCAGAATCATGAAGTCCTCCCGGAGCTGGCTCACGGGAAAGCCCTTGGTGTACATGAGCGCCAGCCCCCGGGCCACGGTCATCGCCCCCAGGGTTGCGATGAAGGGGGGGATCTTCGTGTAGGCCACGAAGGCGCCGTTGCAGGCACCGATGACAACTCCCACCAGCGAGGCAAGGACCACTGCGACGAACACGGGGGGCATGCCGAACTTGCTCACCTCGGGATTCTGAGCGAAACTGGCCGCCACTACCGACGCGAGGGCCACCACGGATCCGGAGGAAAGATCGATTCCCCTGGAGATGATGACCATGCCGACCCCTAGGGCGATGAGTCCCTTGATGGACCAGGAGGTGAGCATGCTCATGGCGTTGGGCACCGTGAAAAATCCTTCCGTCGCGATCGAGAAGAAGAGCACCAGCAGGACGAGCACGAG
>NZ_JARKPW010000207.1:0-9016 GCF_029975095.1 Aminiphilus sp. | reverse complement strand
CCTCATCGGAACCCGCACACTGCGCCGGCTTTTTCTCCTCGTCTCGTTCCTTCTGGCGGCAGGGATTGTGTCGGGGAAAAGCGCTTTCCTCGCCGCAGCGGCTCCGCTCATGGTCCGCCTTTTCCTCTCCCTCTGGGATGTAGCACCGCCGCGATGCACCATCACCACCCACAGCACCGCTTCTCTCCGTACCGAAGGAGAAAAAACCGCCATCGCTCTCCGTATCGCCGCGACGGATTCGTTGCCCCTCCTGCGAGTGTTCCACACATTCCAGAACCCCGTCCGCAAAAAGGGAGCGGTTCTGTCCACCCTTTCCCTGCGAGAGGGAGAGGTCCTGGAAAAAACGTTCTTTCTGGAGATGCCGGGCCGCGGCGTCTACCTTCAGGGAAGCGTCACCGCCACCGCCCTTGTCGGCTCCTACGGTTTCATCGCATCCTGGCGCTCCGGCACGGCAACACCCTGCCGCGTGTTGCCGCGTCTTTGGGAAATGGGGCGAACACCCCTCGCAATTCCAGGGGGCAGGCATCACAGCGGCATCCACATCTCCCGCTTCCAGGGGGACGGCCTGGAATTTGCGGAGGTTCGGGAACTTCGAGAGGGGGAACCGCTCCGCAACATCAACTGGCGCACCACCGCAACACAGGGGCGCCCCTTCGTGAACGAACGGCTTCTCGAACGCTGCAACGACGTTATTCTCGTGGTCGACACGCTGAAGGATGCGGGCAATTTCCCGGATTCATGTCTCGACAGGTGCACCAGGGCCGCGGGAACCATCGCCCTCTCCGTCCTGAGAAAACGCGACCGAGTGGGACTCATCGAATACGGAGGCATTCTCGAATGGCTGCCGCCGCGAAGCGGCCTCCTTCACATGCGGCGTCTTCTGGATCGTCTCGCGGAAGCCCGGGTCTCGGAAAGTTTCGGCTATCGGGATCCCGCCACCATCTCTCCCCTGGGCCTTCCTGCGGGAGCCCTCGTCCTCGTCCTCTCCCCCCTGCTCGACGACCGTTCGTTCCAAATGCTCTCCGGGCTTGTGGGACGCGGGTTCGATCCTGTCGTTCTCTACGTTTCCCCCTTTTCCGCGGTAGAGCATCGAAACGGGTCGGGAAGGACGGAAAAGGACGCGCTCTCCGACGAAAGGACTTTTCAGGAGGAACGCCTCCAGGTCCTCCGTGGACAGGGGCTCCGCTTTGCCGAATGGAACGAATCGGCCCCCCTGGAAGTCTGTCTTGAGCGCGCCTTCTCCGGACCCGGAACACGGGGGAAACGACTGCGCACGCTGTCGCCCGGGAGAGCCTCATGAATCTCTTCGGAAGCATTGCCATGATCGCCGCTCTTTGCTGCGCCGCCCTTCCCCTTGGAGGCTCAACGAAACACATCCTGCCGTGGCTCGCCCTCGCCGCGTTCATGACAGCCTTCGGAGCCTTCCGGCTTCGCAGCTTCCGTCTGTGGAGCGCGACGGCGGCCCTGCTCACACTGGAGGGGAGCTTTTTCGTCCTTACGAGGACCTCCGGGCAGATTTCAGCCCTCCCCTCGGCGTTGTTCGGATTGGGACTCGTCGTTCTTCTCGACGCGGGATACCTTCATTACCTGGAAGCGAGGGGAAGAGAAACCCTTTCCGCCGAGAACGCCCCGTCGGCCGGAGAAGCGACGGAGACCTCTCTCCGCATCGCGGAAGATTTTCTGAAGCGTACACTCCTTCTCGGAGGGATCGTCCTTCCACCGATGCTCCTTCTCGAACTCGGGAGCGACTCTTCCGGTTTCGCCGCCATCATTCCTCCGGGAAGAACGGACGCGGCACTCTACCTTCTCGGCGCCGCCGGAGCGGGTCTCGTCCTGCGACGCATGGCGGCGACCATGCTCGACATCACCGGCAGAACCGACATCTTTCACGGACAGGATTCTTCCGACCTCTGACCGCCGGCGGCGCATGCCTCCATCCGACGTTGCCATTGCAGGCAGATCGGAACAAAGCCAAGGGCTATCGTTCGCGGAGGCTGTGTGCTATACTGAGCAGATAAAATCCATTACCCATGGAACACGGGCGATGGCGTTCGCCTTGAAAGCCATTTGGAACGGCTAATGACGCCTCATCTTGATTCGCGGGAGATTATGCGATCACCCGTGGAGAGTGTGAGGTGTTTTTTGTGAAGGATGCCATTGCGCTTCTCGTCGCAGGAGGTGTTGGAACACTGTTGCGTTTTCTGCTTTCCCAGTGGGTCGATGCCAAGACAGATTTTTCTCTCCCCGTCGCAACGTTCACCGTCAACGTCACAGGATGTTTTCTCTTCGGGCTCTTCTGGGCTTTCATGCGATACGCCACGGGGGTTCCTTCTTCGGTAAACGTGGTTCTGCTCACAGGATTCGTCGGCGCCTTCACCACCTTTTCCACAATGACCTTCGAATTCCTGCTCCTCCTCAAGGATTCCTTCTTCCGCGGATTTCTTTATCTCAGCGTGACGCAACTTCTCGGCGTCTGTTTCACCGCGCTGGGCATCTTCTGCGGAAAATTCTGCTTCATCCGGTAGTCCGGAATTGTGTCATGCCCAAAAGAATGACCCCAAAGAGGAGAAAAATTCCACATTGTCTTTTCGGAACATTCATGCTACAAGGAAGAAACGCGGATCACACCACGGAAAGATTCCACGAAACGGTCGGGCGATGGCGTTCGCCCTGAAGTGCCGCAGCGGCAGGCTGATGACGCCTTTTTTCACACGGGGCATCCGCATCGCTTCTGCGGTTTTTTTGCGCGGAGACTTCAGAGGTCGAGGGTGAGCGACAGAGACGCAGAGCACCTCTCCCTCCTGTGTCCGGAAGGTAAGGAGGCAATATCATGAGAATCAGTGCGGTGAAGGCTTTGGAAATTCTCGATTCCCGAGGGAATCCGACGGTGCGCGTCTTTGTAGAGCTGGAGGGCGGAGTCCGGGCGAGCGCGTCCGTGCCCTCCGGTGCGTCCACCGGTGAAAACGAGGCAGTGGAGCTTCGGGACGAGGAGAAGAACCGTTACGGCGGTAAAGGCGTCCGGAAGGCCGTGGCCAATGTGGAAGAGCACATCGCTCCCCGGGTAGTGGGTATGGATCCCACGCGGCAGGCGGAACTCGATGCGGTCATGATCGAGCTGGACGGTACGCCGAACAAGGCGCGCCTCGGGGCGAACGCGATCCTCGGCGTGTCCATGGCGGCAGCCAGAGCTGCGGCAACGGCACTGGACCTTCCCCTCTACGCCTACCTCGGAGGCGTGGGCGCGGTGCATGTTCCCGTTCCCATGATGAACATCCTCAACGGAGGAAAGCACGCGGAGAACAGCGTCGATTTCCAGGAATTCATGGTGATGCCTCACGGCGCCCCCTGCTTCGCCGAGGCGCTCCGGTACGGCGCTGAAACCTTCCACGCCCTGAAGAAGATTCTCCAGAAAAAAGGCTATGCCGTGGGCGTCGGTGACGAAGGCGGTTTCGCCCCGAACCTGAAGAGCAACGACGAGGCCTGCGAGGTCATCGTGGAGGCCATCGCCGCCGCGGGCTACGAGCCGGGAAAGGACATCTCCATCGCCCTGGATCCTGCGGCGAGTTCCTTCCGGGAAAAGAAATCCTACGAACTCACCAAGTCGGGCCAGGGCAGGAAAACCAGCGCCGAGATGACCGCCCTCTACGCGGAATGGCTCGATCGCTTCCCCATTGTCTCCATCGAGGACGGCCTCGGCGAGGACGATTGGGAGGGATTCCGGGAACAGACCGCCGCCCTGGGAGACCGCATCCAGATCGTGGGGGACGACATTTTCGTGACGAACACCACTTTCATCCGGCGCGGCATCGAGGAAAAAACCGCCAACGCCGCTCTCATCAAGCTGAACCAGATCGGAACGGTGACGGAGACCATCGAGGCCATCCACCTTTGCCGCGAAGCGGGATGGGGCTTCGTGATCTCCCACCGTTCCGGCGAGACGGAGGATGCCTTCATGGCGGATTTCGCCGTCGCCATGGGGGGCGGCCAGATCAAGACGGGATCGGCCTGCCGAAGCGAGCGGATCGCCAAGTACAACAGGCTTCTGGAGATCGAACACGAACTCGGCGCACGAGCGCGGTTCGGACGATAGAGCGACACCTCGCCGGAGGTGCGGAACATGCCGCATCTCCGGCTTCTTCCTCCGGCCTCAGGAGGACCGATGGGCGATGGCGTTCGCCCCGAAATGCCGATCCTCTCGGCTGATGACGCCTGATTTTTTTCGCCGGGAGGCACGTGCGCATGACGTCAAAGACACAGGAACTGCTTCGGGTGCTCTCTGAAATGAGAGAACACCCGCTCTCCCCGTCCCAACGAGAACTTCTGGAGGATACTGCGAACCGCATCGAGGAGGATCGGTTGTACGTCGCCGTGGTGGGACAGTTCAAACGGGGCAAGTCCACCTTCCTCAATGCCATCCTCGGAGAAAGGATCCTCCCCACGGGAGTCCTTCCCCTCACGAACATCATCACCGTTCTGGACGCAGGCCCGGAACGGGAGCTGGAAATCCACTTCCGGAACGGAACCGTGAAGAAGGACGACGTGGCCCACCTGGACCGTTACGTGGCGGAAAAGGGCAATCCCAACAACGAGAAAAACGTCGCCTGGGTTCGTCTTCGCCACCCCGCCCCGCTGCTGGCGAAGGGCATCACCCTCGCGGACACGCCCGGCGTAGGCAGTCTTTTCGAGTCGCAGACGGAAGTGACGAAGACCTTTCTGCCCCGCATCGATGCCGCGTTCTTGCTCATCTCCGCGGACTCCCCGCTTTCCGAAGGCGAGCTGGCCTTTCTGGAGGACCTGCGCTCCCAGGTCCGGCATCTCTTCGTGCTGCTCAACAAGGTGGATTTCGTCGATGTCGAGGGACTCGCCGAGCTGCGCACTTTCCTCGCCGCACAGCTCCGGGAAAATCTGGGAGAGCCGGAACTCCCCCTGTTCGCCATCGCAGCCAAACCGGCCCTTGATGCGCGTCTCCGAAAGGACGCCGCAGCCCTCGAAAAAACAGGTCTCGCCGCCGTGGAAACCCTTCTCGCAGAGCTTTCCGAGCGGGATCGCGCCGCCGTGCAATGGGACGCGAACTCCCGGCGCGCCCTCGGCATCGCCAGAGCACTGCGAACGGACGCCCTCATCGAAAGCCGCTCCCTCAAACAACCTCTCGATGTGCTGACGAAACAGATCGACACCTTCGTCGCCGGCGTATCAGGACTTCAGGAACGCCGCTTCGAAGCGGAAACGTTGCTGGAGAAGGAACTGGAGGGAATGATCCGTGCCCTCGAAAACGATCTGGATCGCATCCGCAAGGAGTACCCGCCCCGCATCGCACAGGAGATCCGAGCCGAGGTGACGCGGCGGAGTTCCCTGGGAACGAAGGAGTTCACGGATCATCTGGAGCGCCTTGCGAACGAGCGTCTCGTGGCACATTTCGAAGAGTGGTTTCTCCAAACCGAGCGGCACATGGAATCCACCTACCAGACGCTCACGGAACGGCACCGGAGACGGCTTACCTCCCTTCTGAAGGAGCTGCTTGACCTGGGATCGAGCGTCTTCGACGTGGACCTTGACGAGTGGGAACTTCCCGAGGAACTCTCTTCGGAACGGGAATTCTATTACCTCGAGGGCGAGACACGCCCTTTCTTCGACCTGGAGGGAACGGTCCTTTCCCTCGGCGAGGCACTTCTTCCCCGGTCGGTGGGGCAGAATCTGGTTCTCAAACGCCTGCTCTCCCGGCTTCCCCAAAGAGTGGACGCCAACTGTGGACGCATCCGCTACGACATGGTACGACGCGTCAAGGACAGCTTCCTCCACTTCCGGAGCCGCCTGCGCAACCTGGTGGAGGAAACCGCCGGAGGCATTGAAAAGGCTGCCCGCTCCGCCCTGGAACAGCGCACACAGACCAGGGAGGCGCAACTGCGCCGGGAGGAAGCGCTCCTGCGGGTCGTCGCGCAATGCGACGACTGGATACGCACACTGACACAAAAAGAGAGTGAAACGCCCCTGTCCGTGGGGAAATGATCTCTTCCGGCAGCGGAAAACAACAAGGCGAGAAAGAGCTTTCTCTTTTCAGAGAGGTCTTTCTCGCCTTGTCCTTTCTTCCGCGCTTTGCCGTCGAGCGTGCTATTCCGCTGTGTTTCCGGCCGGTTTGAGGAGAAAGTCTCCGTAAGCATCCACGAGGTGCTCGTTCCGGTCCAGCCCCTCCACCTCCTCCGAGGCGGGAACACGAAGTCCCACAAGAGCGTCGATGACCTTGAAGAGCACAAAGGCGGCGGCGAACGTCCAGATTGCAATGGCACCCACACCGGTGAGCTGGACGACCAATTGCGCAGTACCTCCTCCGTAGAGCAGGCCTCCTTCGGAGGCAAAGACGCCCACGAGCACGGTCCCGAGAGCCCCGCAGACTCCGTGCACACCTATGGCACCCACGGGATCGTCTATCTTGAGCACCTTGTCGATGAATTCCAATGCATAGACCAACACTCCCCCGGCGATGATCCCGATGAGCACCGCTCCCGCGGGAGAAACGGCAGCACATCCTGCGGTGATGGCCACAAGCCCTCCCAGAACACCGTTGAGGGTCATGCTCACGTCGGGTTTGCCATAGCGATCCCAGGTGATGAGCATCACCGTCACCGCCGCCGCCGCCGCCGCGAGGTTCGTGGTCACCGCGATGTATCCGATGCTCGCATCGGTTCCGGAGAGCGAGCTGCCGGGATTGTAGCCGAACCATCCGAACCAGAGAATGTAGACCCCCAGTGCACCCAAGGTGAGACTGTGCCCTGGAATCGCCCTGGGCGTTCCGTCCTCACGGTACTTCCCGATGCGGGGACCGAGGATGGCCGCTCCCACGAGAGCGGCCCAGCCGCCTACGGAGTGCACCACGGAACTGCCCGCGAAGTCGATGAAGCCCCGCTCACCCAACCATCCGCCACCCCATGCCCAATGTCCCACCACAGGGTAGATGACGGAGGAGATGACCAGACTGTAGAGAAGGTAAGCAGTGAAACGAGTCCGTTCCGCCATGGCACCGGAGACAATGGTGGCCGCCGTGGCGGCGAAGACCGTCTGAAAGAGCAGAAACGCGTAGGGTGACATGTTGATGTCCAGTGCTTCCGCGGTCACCCCGCGAAAAAAGAAACCCGACATTCCCACCATGCCGTTTCCGGGACCGAACATGATCGCGAAACCGACGGCCCAGTACACAAGGGAACCGGCGGCAAAGTCCATGGTGTTCTTCATAATGATGTTCCCCGCGTTTTTCGCACGGGTAAAACCTGTCTCCACCATGGCGAAACCTGCCTGCATGAAGAAGACCAGAAAAGCAGCTACAAGAACCCACACAGTATTGACGGCAAACTCAAATTCACTGGAACTCATCTGCGATTCCTCCCCGCTCGGCTCCGTCGAAACAACAACGTTTTTCTTTCGGCACCTCTCCGCACTTTTCATCGTAGCTCGTGCGATGGTTACGTTCTTTGCTCGCCTTTTCCGCAACATCATGCGATGAACTCACGTCGTTCGCTCTCCCGTGCGAATCCGTATCGCCTGCAACACATCGGAAACGAAGATTCTGCCGTCGCCGACGGTACCGGTGGAAAGTCGCTCCACAAGAAGTGCCACGAGAGACTCCACACGTTCCTCTTCGAGAACCACCTCGAAACGAACCTTGGGAAGCAAATCAGCCTCCACCGCCGTTCCCCGGTACATTTCCCGATGCCCCCGCTGTTCTCCGAAACCGAGGACATGGGTGACGGTCATACCGGGAACCCCGTAACCGTCCAGAAGACGGCGAACGTCCTCCTCCCGCCCGGGGCGGATCACGATGTCCAGTTTCTTCACTGCCATCACCCCCTTTCCATGGAGAAGAGAAGCGCCCAAGATCATTTTTGAAAACAAGTTTTTGGAACGTGCCATTTTCTCTTTTTTCTCCAATTGGCACGCGATGGAGGCATTCTAACACCCGAAACAATCAAACGCAAGCGCAACGTCTATTTTTTTGCAATGAGAGCAATATATTCGTGCATTTTGTTGTATGCGATCGTGTTTATGCCGATTATCTCGCAAAAAAATACGAACGCGAGGCGCATCTCCTCCACACCTCACGTTCGCGGTCGCGAAAAAACCTGACATTTTACTCCGAGAAATAAAAATGATCGTAAGTGCCTGTCAAAACTTTTCCTCGGCGCACAATTTTTCAGGGCATCGTCGTCCTCTTCCGGGGAACGACCTTTCGGAACATATGTCTTTCCGTCTCCCAGTTCTCCAGCAAAATCCCCGCCCTTGGACTGCCCGTGTGCCTCTGATGCGCGTCGAGCAATTCTCGAAGAAGAGCGTCTTCCTCGGAAGTCTCCAGGGGAGACACTTGGAGATCCTCGTCGGCGCAACGCCTCTCCAGCATTTCGTCCTCATCGAGAACAAAGGCGATTCCGCCGCTCATGCCTGCTCCGAAATTTCGCCCCGTGGCCCCCAGAACAACCACAACGCCTCCCGTCATGTACTCGCAACAATGATTGCCTGTTCCCTCCACGACGGCCCGGGCACCGCTGTTGCGGACGGCAAAGCGCTCACCGGAGCGACCGAGGAGAAACGCCTCTCCGGAGGTAGCACCATAAAGAGCCGTGTTGCCCACGATGGCACTCCGTCCCGGCTCGAAACCGCTTTTCTCGGGAGGTGCCACCACGAGCGTTCCCCCCGACAGTCCTTTGCCCAGATAATCGTTGGCCGCACCCCGAAGAACGAGCGTTACGCCGGAGGCACAGAAAGCCCCGAAGCTCTGTCCCGCCACACCATGAAAGGAGAACGACAGTGGCCTCGGGGGTGGAACACAGCCGAGAAACTCCAGATACCCGGACAGCATGGCTCCGACGGAACGGTTGGTGTTGTTCACCGGAAACGGACCTTCCGGGGGTGTTCCCTTCTCGAACCATACTTCCGCCGCGGCAACGAGAGCCGTGTCCAGACATCCTTCGAGGGAGAACGGGCGAAAGGCCCTGTGGCTGCGCCCGATGCGGGAGGGAAGATCCGGAAT
>NZ_JARKPW010000202.1:0-3308 GCF_029975095.1 Aminiphilus sp. | reverse complement strand
TCTCCCGACTCGCGGGGCGCATCGCGGGAGCGCTCGTCCTCATGGCGGCGCTCTACAACGCAAACGCCCAGCTCAATGTCCTGGGCATGCCCTCCTTAAGCGATCTGCCCTTCTTCCGCACCGCACCGGAACAGGCCTCCGCCGTGGCCCTCTCTCCGGAGACTCCGGCGACAGCCCGGGCAACTCCCGCATCGCGCTTCCCGAACGACGCGGGGATCACGGGAAGTACCTGCTGCACCGTGGAACCCGAAGCTCCTGCGCCCTCTCCCCCGAGCGGACGCTTTCCGAGCGATGCGGGGTTCGGCATCTCCTGCTGTTCCGTCGCGGAACCCGGCGCAGCCTCTCCGGGCAGCTCATGCTGCACCGCCGATGCCGCGCCGGGCGGAAACCCCGTCACCGGAGGGCCCGCACCGACGGGTGCGCCACTCCGCTCCGAGACGCCACCTCCCCAGGCGATGCAGGCGGTACAGCGCATCATCATGGCCGCCGGAGCCCGAAGCTACACGCCGAACGTCTTCCAGGTGAAGGCGGGCGTCCCCGTGCGCTGGGAGATCACGGACGGTGGATTCAGCGGCTGCACCAACGCCGTCATGGCCAGGGGGCTCTTCAACGGAACGCTCCCCCTCGTCCGGGGAGGCACGGCGGTGGCGGAGTTCACCCCGGAAAAACCGGGGCGCTACAAGTTCAGTTGCTGGATGGGCATGGTCTCGGGAATCATCGACGTTCTTCCATAGGGAAGCTCTGATCACGTAGGATTCGTCCTCTCCCGATTGCAGATCGCATCGCGTTTTTCCGAAATCGGCGCGGCATTTTTCAGAGCTTCCCTGAAGAAAGACCTTTCGCTTTCCCTTATCCCTTGACTCGGGTCGCATCAGGCTCAGCGAGGCGTCCTGCGGGGCCAGCGTAGCCTTCTTCAGAGGTTCCATAAAACTTACAATGTAGAAGGAAACTTGCCCTGCAAAACCGACGTTCCACGTCGATTCCATAGAACTCATAGTCATGGAAGCCATTCCCGAACGGGGAGAAACAAAACAGGCAAAACAGCGGGGCGGAGGATCGGAGCAAAGATGACGCGGCATCCCTCCGGAAGAGCAAACCCTTTCCGGATCGAAAGAGAGCCGGAGCCCGAAAGAACGGACTCCGGCGTTCTCGTGACTTCTTCTGTGGACCTCCTCCGGCGTACCGGAATCTCCGGCGCGATCCTATCCTACCGCTCCTCGATGCCTTCCACGGCGCGGGCCACAAGCTCATCCGCCACGTGATAGGGGAGGGTGATGTGGTAACTTCCCTCGTACTTGGCGTTGACCTCGCGCCCCACCTCCTCCGCGTGTTCGCAGCGGGCCCAGGCCCTGCGGGCGACGCCGCCCAGCACGTCCCACATCATGGCGGAGCGCAGAATGCGGTCGGTCCGTTCCGAGCCGTCGAGGAGCATGCCGAATCCTCCGTTGATGGCCTTGCCGATACCCACGCCGCCGCCGTTGTGGAGCGCACAGAGCGTCATGCCCCGAGCGGCGTTGCCGGCGAAGCACTGAACGGCCATGTCGGCGCAGATGTTGCTGCCGTCTTTGATGTTGGAGGTCTCGCGGTAGGGAGAGTCGGTGCCGGAGACATCGTGATGATCTCTTCCCAGCATGACGGGACCGATCTCTCCGTTGCGGACCATCTCGTTGAACTTCAAGGCGATCTTCGTCCGCCCCTCCGCGTCCTGGTAGAGAATGCGGGCCTGGGTTCCCACGACGAGGCGGTTCTTCTCGGCATCGCGGATCCATACCCAGTTGTCGTAGTCCTGGGCGCGCCGGTCCGGATCGATGCACTCCATGGCGGCCCGATCGGTTCTGCGAAGGTCCTCGGGGTTGCCGCTCAGGCAGACCCAGCGGAAGGGACCGTAGCCGTAGTCGAAGAGAACCGGCCCCATGATGTCCTCCACGTAGGAGGGCCAGACAAATCCCTCGTAGGTGTTCTCGCCGTTCCGGCAGATCTCCTTCACTCCCGCGTCAAAGACAGCCCGCATGAAAGAATTGCCGTAGTCGAAGAAGTAGGTTCCCCGCCCGGTGAGCACCTTGATGAGTTCGTAATGCCGGCGGAGGGTTTCGTCCACCCGACGGCGGAACTCCTGCGGGTCGCGGTGAAGCATGTCGGTGCGCTCCTCGAAGGTGAGCCCCACGGGACAATACCCGCCGTCGTAGGGAGCATGGCAGGAGGTCTGGTCCGAGAGAAGGGGGATCGTCACGCCATGATCCACGGCGTACTGGAGCAGATCGACGATGTTGCCGTGATAGGCGATGGAGAGGGGCTCGCGTTTTATCAGGGCTTCGTCGGCCAGCGCGAAGGCCTCCTCGCAGCTCTCGGCGACCCGGCTGACCCACCCCTGGCTGTGGCGGGTCTCGATGCGCGAGGCGTCCACCTCGGCCACGATGCCCACGCCTCCGGCGATCTCGATGGCCTTGGGTTGGGCGCCGCTCATGCCCCCCAGGCCGGAGGAGACGAAGAGAATCCCTGCGAGGTTCTCCTTGGGACCGACGCCGAGCCGCTGCCGTGCGGCGTTGAGGAGCGTATTGTAGGTTCCGTGCACGATTCCCTGAGGACCGATGTACATCCACCCTCCGGCGGTCATCTGGCCGTAGTTGCTCACGCCGAGCTGCATGGCCCGGTGCCATTCGGCCTGGCTGTCGAAGAGGCCCACGAAGAGTCCGTTGGTGAGGATCACCCGGGGCGCCTCGGGGTGGGACTTGAAGAGGCCGAGGGGATGTCCGCTCTCCAGGACGAGGGTCGTGTCCTCGGTGAGCTGTTCCAGATATTTTTTGATGAGACGGTACTGGAGCCAGTTCTGGCAGACCTGCCCCGTCTCGCCGTAGGTAACCAGCTCGTAGGGATAAAGGGCGACCTCGAAGTCCAGGTTGTTGTCGATCATGACCTGGAACGCCTTGCCCGCCAGGCATTTCCCCTCGTATGCGTCGATGGGCTTGCCCCAAATGCGCCCCGCCGGACGATAGCGATAGGCGTAGATGCGTCCTCTGGTGCGAAGTTCCTCCAGAAATTCCGGGGCCAGCATCTCGTGCAACTCCTCCGGAACGTAACGGAGGGCATTCCGAAGAGCAAGCTCCGTCTCCTTCCGGCTCAGGGTCCATCCCCGATCCGGCGCCCGCCGGATTCCGGAAACGAACTCCGGATGCTCGGGAAACACCGCGTCGAGTCTGATGGTCATGGCCCGCTCGTTCAGTCCGTTCACCTCATGCATCCTGAAAACCTCCTTCGGTACGGAATCGGGGCATCTCTTCAAAAAACACGACCGCCGTCGCCCCGTCTTT
>NZ_JARKPW010000172.1:0-10092 GCF_029975095.1 Aminiphilus sp. | reverse complement strand
CGTTTCATGGACATTCCCCCCGGTTTCGGAAATGCCGCGCCGGGGGAGTGGATTCCCCCGGCGCGGAGTCGCGGCCGCTCGGGATCGGCGGAAACGGTGCGGTGTGGTGTGTGCGTGTGCGCTGTACGGGCGACATGCGTGGCGCGTGTCGCCCGGAGCGCGAAAGGGGCCAAAGAGACGGACGGCGTGGTGCGCCGGACCCGGACCGCGAGGAGTTCTCCTAGAAATCGACCTCCCGGCCGAGTTCGGCGTAGATCTTCTCCACGTAGCCGTTCATCTGGGGCGCGTACTTCTTGTAGAGGGGGGCGAGCTTTGCCCGGAAGGCCTGTTTCTGCTCTGGCGTCAACTCGATGATGACGTTCTTGCCGCTCTTCAGAATGTCCGCCTTGAGTCCGTCGTTGATCTCTTCCTGTTTCTCCCGCTGCCACACCTTGGTCTCTTCCACGGCATCGAGGATGATCTTCTGCTGTTCCGGGGTGAGCTTGTCCCAGCTCACCTTGGAGAAGACCACCGGAAGCGGGCCGTAGAGGTGATCCGTCTCGATGATGTACTTCTGCACCGTGTGGAATCCGGAGTTGACGATGTTCTGGTAGGGGTTCTCCTGGGCGTCGAGCACGCCCTGCTGGAGGCTCGTGAGCACTTCCGAGAAGGCCATGGGGATGGCGCTGGCGCCCAGCATGTTCCATGCCTCGATGTGGAGCGGATTCTCCATGACCCGGATCTTCAGGCCCTTGAGGTCGTCGGGGGTGTGAATCTCCCGGTTTGCCGTGGTCTCCCGGAAGCCCTGGGACCACCAGGAGATGATCTTCACGCCCGCGCTCTCCACCGACGCGGCCACTTCCTGTCCCACGGGACCGTCGAGGACTTTTTCCGCCTGGGCGCGGTTTTCGAAGAGATAGAAGAGGTCGAAGACCTTCGTCTTGTCCGTGAAGCCCCCCAGAGCGGGAAGGGCGGGAAGAGCCATGTCCAGGGCGCCGATCTGCAGGGACTCGATCATCTCGCGGTTGCCGCCCACCTGGCCGTTGGGAAAGATCTGCAGCGTGATCGTGCCGCCGGATTTCTCCTTGAGCAGTTCCGCGAACTTCACCGAGCCCAGGTGTTCGCCCCCGGTCTCGGTGACCACGTGGCCGATGCGCAGGACCAGCGTGTCGGCCGCCAGGGCGCAGGTGCCCGAAAAGAGCGCGAACAGCAGAGCGACGCAGGCGACGCAGAACCGTGTGGACAGAAACCGTGCCTTTCTTGCTTTCATCTTTCCTCTACCTCCTTCGTGATGGTGGTGCTCTTCTCTCGTGTCCCGAGCACATCCGAATGAAGCCTGGCGAGCGGCGACCGCGCCGGTGCGGCTACGTTCCCGACGGGTGGTGCGGAACGGGCCGGTGCGGGCGGCGCCTTTCCTGGGGCGGCCTTTTCCGCCGGAGGATTCCTACGAGGCCGTCCTCTCCCGAAGAGCCGAAAGCACCTCTCTGTTGACCAGATTCCTGGGGCGTCCCTCCCTGAAGAATCGCACCACCTCCTCCGCCGCCTTCACCCGCAGCTCCGGAATGGCCGCGTCGGAGTTCCACGCCGCATGGGGCGTGATGACCAGGTTGGGGAGCGTGAGCAGCCGGGGGATTCCTCGGGGAGGCTCCTCCCGGAGAACGTCCAGAGCCGCTCCGGCGATGATTCCCGAGGTCAGGGCCTCGTGAAGGTCGTCGTCCGCGATGAGCGCTCCCCGGGCGGTGTTGATGAGATAGGCGCTGCGCTTCATGCAGGCCAGCGTCTCCCGGTTGATGATTCCCTCCGTCTCGGGCGTGAGGGGCACGTGGAGAGAGACCACGTCCGCCTCGGAGAGAAATGTCCGCAGGTCTGTGCGACGCTCGATGCCCTCGGCCCGGAAGGTCTCTTCCGGAACGAAGGGATCGTAGCCGAGGAGGCGCATGCCGAAGGAGGCCGCTCGCCGCCCCGTCATGCGGCCGATGCCGCCGCACCCGAGGAGGCCGAAGGTCTTCCCCTGGAGGCGCGGCACGGGGTCCGCCACGGTCATGTCCCAGCCGCCGGACTTGACCTGCCGGTCCAGCAGACCCACCTTGCGGGTGATCTCGAGAAAGAGGGCCAGCACGTGGTCCGCCACTTCCTCCTGACAGTAGTCGGGCACATTGCAGACCATGATGCCCTTTTTTGTCGCCGTAGGCAAATCCACCGTGTTGGTTCCGATGCCCATGCGAACCAGAAGCCTGCACCGCTCGAAGTGTTCCAGATACTCCCTGCCCATGGGCGTGAAGAGCACCATGAGGGCGTCGCAATCGCGTCCCTCCCGGCAGATCTCCTCCGGCGTGCCTCCTCTGGAGAGGATGAGTTCCGCGTCCAGCCCGTCCCGGATGATTTTTTCCTCGATGGTGGTGTCGGGCCAGGTCTTGTCCGTCATGAAGATCTTGAATTTCGCCATGGTCACCTGTCCTTCCGAAAGTGTCGGGATGTCTTGTGTCGTGTCGGGAAACCTCGCGCCTTGCCCGGGCGTGCTGCGCCGGGACGTCTTGTGTCGGCCAACCTCATGTTCTGCCGGGGACGTGCCGAGCCGGGACGCCTTGTGTCGTGTCGCGCCGCCGGTCAGTTTCCGTAGAGTTCGGGGCGGCGCATGCGGAACACCTGGAGATGGTCCCGGATGCCCTCCACCGTGGAGGGATCGATGGTGACGAACGCGCCTTCCTCCTCTTCGCCGCCCTCGTGGAGGGCCTTTCCCCAGGGGTCGAACACGAGGGACGTGCCGCCGAAGAGCGTCTCCTTCGAGGTACCCACCCGGTTGCAGGCCACGACGTACATCATGTTCTCGATGGCCCGGGCGCGGAGGAGCGCCTTCCAGTGGTCGATGCGGATCTTGGGCCACTCGGCGGAGACGAAGAGCACCTGCGCGCCCTGGAGGGCGTAGCGCCGCGTCCACTCGCAGAAGCGGATGTCGTAGCAGATGACGCACCCCGCGGTGACGCCGTCCAGGTCGAAGAGGCATTCCGCGCTCCCCGCCCGGAGATAGCGGGGCTCGTCCATGAGGGGAATGAGGTGGGCCTTGTCGTAGGTGGCCACGAGCAGTCCCCGGGGGTTCACCACCTGGGCGCGGTTCACCGCTCCCTTCGTCGTTCCGGCGAGAACGGACCCTCCGGCGAACCAGACCCCGTATCTTCGGGCCAGATCTCCCAGAAAGACCGCGGCGCCGCTTCCCTCGGGGTCCGCGAGTGTTTCCGCGTCCTCCAGGGCGTACCCCACGTCCCAGATCTCCGGAAGCACGATCACCGTCGGCTCCGCGGTCTTTTCTGCGCAGTGGCGTTCCATCCACTGCGTCACCTTCCGCCGGTTCGCCTCGCGATTGCCGAGAGTGATGTCGAGTTGGGCGATCCCTACGCGCAGCATGGTGTCCCTCCTTGTCGTTTCTGAAGAAAATGAGTCGAAGAAAACGGGTCGAGAAAACGGATCGAAAAAAAGGGTCGAGAACGGCGTGACGACGAGTCGGGGGAAGTGCCGGAAGATTCCGGGCCTTTGCGGACCCGTCGCGGAAAAATCCTCTCCCTTCGCAAGAGGATAATTGGCATACCAAAAATTGTCAAGGCATGCCAAATTGATATTTGGTAGACCGTTTGAAAAGCCGTCCGGTCGATTTTCGCGCTGCGAGCGGGACGCAGGGGTGTGTTGACAAAAAATAATTCATTCGATATTGTTCAGTGAACGAATATATTCATTCACGAATTGGTCGTGCGTGAATATTCGCGGGAGACCGGGGTGGAAAGGGGATGACGTGTGTGGACTTTTCTCCGTGGGTATTGTTCGTGGATCTGGGTATCGCATCGGGACTCATTCTTCTGGGGCAACTGATCAGGGCGAAGGTGCGCTTCGTGCAGGAGCTGTTTCTGCCGGCAAGCCTTCTCGCGGGGTTTCTGGGCTTGGCCTTCGGGCCGAACGGGCTCGGCTATCTGCCGTTTTCGGGAAATATCGGCGTCTATCCGGGCATTCTGATCACGCTCGTCTTCGGGGCGCTGCCGCTGGCGTCGGAGAAGGCACCGTTCCGCGAGATCTTCGACCGGGTGGGCAACCTCTGGGCCTACTCGCAGGTGGGCATGATCCTCCAGTGGGGCATCGGCGCCCTCTTCGGCATGTTCATTCTGGGAGGGGTGTGGAAGGATCTCAATCCCGCCTTCGGCCTCATGCTCGCCAGCGGATTCGCCGGAGGGCACGGCACCGCGGCGGCCATCGGCGCGGCCTTCAAGGGGCTGGGCTGGGAGGACGCGGGAACGCTCGCCATGACCTCCGCCACGGTGGGGGTGGTGAGCGCGGTGGTGGGGGGCCTGATTCTCGCCAAGTGGGGTTCCCGGAAGGGGTACTCGCATTTCCTCACCACCTTCGACGACATGCCGACGGAGCTGAAGACCGGCCTTATTCCTCCGGACCGGCGCCATCCCGGCGGGTTCGACACGGTCTCCTCCATCTCGATCGACCCCGTTGCGTTCCATCTCGCTCTCATCTTCCTCGCTTCCCTGGGCGGGTACTACCTCAGCAAGCTCGCCGGGGCGTACATTCCCAAGGTCAGCCTTCCCGTGTTCAGCTGCGCGTTCGTGGTGGGCATCGTGATGAACCACGTGCTTCAGGGGACGGGTGCCTCGACCTACGTGGACAAGAAGACCATGGGGCGGCTCAGCGGTACCTTCACGGATCTTCTGGTGGCCTTCGGAATCGCCTCCATCAAGCTTCCGGTGGTGATCAAGTACGCACTTCCCCTGGCGTGCCTCTTCGTCTTCGGCATCGTCTACTGCCTTTTCGTCTTCTCCTGGCTGACGCCGCGGATCATCCGCTCCTACTGGTTCGAGAAGGGGCTGTTCACCTGGGGGTGGATGACGGGAACCATGGCCATGGGCATCGCCCTGCTCCGCATCGTCGATCCGGAGCTGAAAAGCAAGGCCCTCGACGATTTCGCCTTCGCCTATCTGCCCATCGCTCCCGTGGAGATTCTGGTGGTTTCCTTCTCGCCGGTGCTCTTTGTGGAGGGGAAGGGGCTGTACTTCATCGGTGCCTGTGTCGCCTACGGACTCGCGGTGTGGCTCTTCGCCGCGGCCAAGGGGTGGTTCCATCTGAAGCCCAATGAAAAGAAGGTGACACTGGAGCGGCTTTCCTGACGGGAGAATGATTGCGCGTCGGCAGAGGCACAAGCGGACGGCGTGAGCGGGATGTGTCGGTGCGCTCGTGCTCTGCCGTCGCGGGCGGATGCGGGGTCTCCGGAAGAAACGAGCCTGTCGATTCCATCGTTTCATCGATCTGAGAGCGAAACGAATCCCCACGGCCGGATGGCGGGTGAGCGCGGACAGGAAGTGTGCTTCGGTCCTGTCGCCCGGCCTTCGTTTTCGCCCCGGATGTGTCGCACCTGCGGAAACAGCGGCAACAGAAGGTTCTTTCGGCGGCCCCGTGTGCTCTCCGGTCCGTTCTCTTCGGCGGACGAGAGCGCGTCCGCCCGTTTCACGGAGCATGCAACGCATCGGGGAGATCCCCCTTGCGCACTTGATGGGAGGTATCACATTCATGGAAAAGCAGCAGGGCAAGAAAGTGTCGTTTCTGTATCTGAACGAGAAGGACATGATCGAGGCGGGCGTTCTGGACATGCCCGAATGTGTGGAGGTGACCGAAGAGGTGTTCCGCCTTCTCGGCAGCGGGGACTACCTGATGGGCGGGCCTCTCTGCAACGAGCACGGCCAGATGCTCTGGTTTCCCAAGGAGAGCCCCTTCGCGAACATGCCCGTCGCGGGTCCCGACCGGCGCTTCATGGCCATGATCGCCTATCTCGGAGGGCGTTTCAACGTCTGCGGCGAGAAATGGTACGGGTCGAACATCGAGAATCCGCTGAAGCGGGGGCTTCCCCGGTCGATTCTCATGGTGATGCTCAACAACGCGGTCACCGCGGAGCCGTTGGCCCTCATGTCGGGAAATCTGATCAGTGCCATGCGCACCGGCGCCGTTCCCGGCGTTGCGGCCAAGTACCTGGCCCGGAAGGGCGCGGACACGGCGGCGATCATCGGGACGGGGGTCATCAGCAGGGCCTGTCTTCTCGCCATCTGCGCCGGTGTGCCGGGAATCCGCACGGTGAAGCTCTACGACATCCGGGAAGAGCAGATGGAGCGCTTTGAAAAAGACATGGCGGAGAAGCTCTCCGTGACCTTCCGGCGCTGTTCGTCTCTGGAGGAGGCGGTGCGCGGGGCGGACGTGATCAGCGTGGCCACTTCGGGGGCCAAGGCTGCTGAAATCCGGGAGGAGTGGCTCCGGGAAGAGGCGCTGGTGGAACTGACGGGCATCGCGGACATCACTCCCGAGCTTTATATGAAGAGCACCATCGTGGCGGACAACTGGAAGATGCACCGCTCGTGGATGACCGAGGGCGACGAGCACCCCGACGGCATCGAGAGCATTCTGAGCTGGGCGCCCTCGGCGCCGGTGATCCGCCTCGTGCTGGACGGGCGGGTGCGGCACGAGGACATCCAGAATCTCGGCGACATCGTCGGCGGCGCTCCCTTTGTCAGGAAGCCCGGTGCACCGGTGATGTTCATCACGGGGGGAATGCCCGTGGAGGACGTGGCCTGGGGATACACGGTCTACCAGAACGCCCGGAAGAGGGGCATCGGTCAGGAACTGCTCCTCTGGGATTCGCCCCACTGGTTCTAGACTCTTCTGGAGTCGGTCTGCGGTGCGGTTGCCCTGGATGAAATGAGGCAGGCCGCTCCGGAAAGAGTGCTTTCCGGAGCGTGAGGATGGCGGCAGCGGAACGGGACGGTACGGGACGGAGCGGAGCGAAGAGCCCGCGCCCCGCAGGGAACGGAAAGAGAAACGTGCGAAAAAGACAGGTGCGATACGGATGCTCCCGGGACGATGTTCCCGGGAGCGTTTTTTGGTGGGCCTGCGCGTTGCGTCGAAATTCCGCCGCAGGAAGCCGGAAGTAAAAAAAACCAGGCAGGTCCTCCGGACCGGGGGAACATCTTGCCGTCGGAATCTGAAGCGGTTTTTTTTCGCCGGAGGGGATGTGTTCGGATGGATCTGCGTTGCCGCAGCGGCGGGAGAGGCGGCGGAGCGCCCGGGAAAAACGGTTCCGCCGGGGGCGGCGGGGAGATTTTCGCCGGAAACGCGGTGCCGTTTGCGGCGGTTTTGTGTATCATGGAATAAAGATCTTTCTACAAAGCTCCTTCCACAAAAATGCTTTCATATTTTATCTATGACGGAGAAGACCATGACCGATGCACGTCACCTGTACAAAAAGATAACCGAGAGCAAAGATGCGTTGCCCGGTTCGCAGAGAAAGGTTGCGGACTACATTCTGCGGAACGGCCGTGAAGTGGCGTTTCTCACGGCGGAGGAGCTGGCGAAACGCACGGGCGTGAGCCTTGCCACGGTGGTGCGCACCGCCGCGGGCCTGGGGTTCGAGAGCTACCAGGTCCTGCGGGAACTTCTGGCCGATGTGGCCAAAGCCTCTTATTCCCCCACGTGGCGCGAGTTGGAGGATTCCTGGCGCAATCCCGACAGTGGAGACTACTTCGGCATGGTGGTGCGGGACACCATCGAGGCGCTGCGGCACATTCTCACCCCCGGTGTGGCCGCCTCCGTGCGGAACGCCGTGGAGATCCTCGACGGGGCGCGGGTGGTCCACATCATGGGGAGCCGCTCCAGCAGGGCCCCGGCGCTCTCGCTGTACTACGCCTTTCAGCAGTTTCTGCGGGATGCCCGCCTGTTGGGGACGATGGGCGGGGACGATCTCTACGAGAACCTTCTGCGCGTCCGGGAGAAGGACGCGTTCATCGCCATCTCCAACGGATATCCCCATTACGCGGTGCAGACCCTCGACGCGGTGCGCTTCGTGGGCGAGCGCGGCGTTCCGGTGGTGCTCGTCACGGACAGCATGAGCAACCCCGCCATTCCCTTCTGCCGGGAGGTCATCCACGTGCCCGGCTGCGAAGCCCACTTTTCCCTCATTCCCCTCATGGCCGTCCTCGATGCGGTGGTGGTGGGCATGGGGCGGAAACGCTCCGACGAGGCGGTGGGCTCCCTGCGCTCCCTGTGGAAGATTCTCATTGAGAACGGCATCACCATGCGGCCCGACGAGGAGGACAAGCGGAGAAAACCCCAGGATAACCGCTGAAGAAGGCTACGCCGGTCCCGCAGGGCGCCTCGCGGAGCCTGATGCGACCCGGGCCAGGGGAAAGCGAAAGGTCTTTCTTCAGAGATTTCCTGGGTTTCCCGTTCTCCGGAAAACATCCGGCCCGCAAAGCGTCGCCCCCGCGCTCCCTCGGGAGCGCGGGGCCAAAAGACACGGACACGGCGGCCTCTTCCGCAACGGGAGGGGCCGTTTCCGCAAGAGGACACACACAGGACACCGAACAGGACAGAACAGGACAGGACAAGACAGGACAAAACCAGGACAGGGGGCTCCCGAAAATCGGGAGTCTCTTTTGTTGTCCCCTCGTTTCCGTGTACCCGCTCGGTGGCGGTTTGCACTCGCCTGACGTCGGCGTGTTTTCTCCGGCCCTCTTTTTCTCTTCCCTTCTTTGCTCTGCTCTGCTTCTCCACCGCTTCGCCTCCTGAAACGCTCTTCCGGACAGTGAATCCTCACGGCTCCCTAACGCATGTTTCTTCGTCCTCCCGTTATGATGGGTTCTGCGGGAACGATGCGAAAAATTCTGCATTCAAAATGTTTTGATTTTCTGAGAGTGGCTTGTTTTTTGTGTGGTGCGGCAGCGCGAGCTTGCGGTGGATGTCTCGCAAGGTGAAGCCTCGGGAGGGGAAATCCTGTCTCCCTGTCGGACGGGCAGTTTTCCATCCTCCGCGGGAAGGCCCAAGGCGGAAAGATCCTGCCTGCCTGTGGAGCTGGCTTCCGAGAAGCGGAAGAAGTCATGGGGGCTTGGAACCCGGAAACGCCACGGACGAGGCACTCTCGGGCGGGAAGTACGAAGGAAGAGAGAGTCATGAGAACGATACGGGGAAAGATTCTTGCGTGGTTCGTGTCCGCGGTACTTGTGCTCTGCGGTGCTCTGGGTGTGGTGCTCTACCGGCAGGTGAGCGGCTCCGTGACGACCCTTTCGGACGGAATGGCCATGGACATCGCCGGGGCCAGGGCGGACCAGGTGGGGGAATGGCTTGCCCGCATCAACGACGTGACGAAGACTATCGCGCGCATGGAAGTCGTGCGCGCCATGGAGTGGGACGGCATGAAGGATGAACTGATGGCCCTGCAGAAGCGGGACGCGCAGTTCATCGAGATGTATTTCCGCATCGACCCCGAGGGCAACGCGCCGAATACCATGGGCGTCCAGGGGGCGAACCTGTCGGAACGGCCCTATTTCAAGACGATCATGAGCGGCGCCGCCGACACGGTCATCACGGATCCGATCGTGTCCCGCGCCACAAACAAACCGATCCTGGTTCTCGCCCATGCGATCAAGGACGGAACGGGCAAAACCGTGGGTGTTCTGGGTGCGACGATCCTTCTTTCCACTGTCAGCGACATGGTGGGAAGCGTCAAGATCGGTGACGGCGGCTACGGCTGGATCGTGGATGGCACGGGGCTCATGGTCGCCCACCCGGACCAGGAGCAGGTGATGAAGCTCAACGGGCTGAAGTCGGCCGAGACGGGCTTCAGGGGCTTGGACGACATCGTCCGCAAGGTCATCGGAGGAAGCGCGGCACAGGGGGCCATCGTGCGCCCCAATGGACAAGAGGATATGGTCTTCGCGCTGCCGATTCCCCACTCTCCGGGATGGGCTTTCGGCATTTCGATACCCATGGAGGAACTCCACGCCACGGCGAATTCCCTTGCGAAGATCCTCGCAGGGCTCGTGGGGGCCATCGTGGTGGTCTTTCTCGTCATCTCCTACCTGCTGGGCAATTCCATCTCCCGTCCCATCAAGAACGTGGTGGCCCTGGCGGAGCGGGCGAAGGACGGGGATCTTACCTTCACCCGGGAGGACTTCCACGTGAACACCCGGGACGAGATGAACACCATGGCGGACGCGCTGGCCGCCATGATCGCCCGGCAGCGGGAAGTCGTGGTGGAACTCCAGGAAGAGGCGGTTCTCTCCGCCCAGCGCGCCGAATCCCTCG